>PKTC01000121.1 GCA_002869305.1 Marinilabiliales bacterium | reverse complement strand
TCGTTTTTTATTGGTAAAACAAATATTATAGAAAAACACCTGGCTAAATCTAAAAAGGACATTATTAGAATCGTATTTAAAATGTGGCCATTTCGTTACAGTATTGTAGAAACCAATTTCAAGCAAGAGCTTATACAAAGGTTAAAACTTATCGATGAAGAATACGCCGAATGGATGATTTCAAATGCAAATGAGATAGAGTAATATATTAAACAATCAACACAACAAAAATTAGTGATTCTCAGTAATTTAACGTATCTTTGCATTTCTTGTATTTTTTATTGACTTTGAATTTATTAGTTAGCACAATTCCCATTAAGGATACATAGGCTCACATTATAGTGTAGAAAATTCTAACTCAATTCGTTTATTACAAGAATTGAAACAGGCAAAATATTCATCAAACGAAAGGATAAAAACACATGGCTGAGAAGAAACCTAATGTATTTAAATCACCCGATTTAAATAAATTACAGAGTGTAAAAGTTGATTTTAAAACAACCATTTATATTCCTTTAGGAGCTGACCCTGAGAAGGCCAAAAAGCGTTATCTGGAGCAAATTAATAGTAGATATGTAAAAAGATAATTGGGGATCATTGTTTAAGAAACTTTAAATATAATAAGCCTTGCATCAGTTTGCAGGGTTTTTTATTTATATATTTTCTTTTTACTAAACTCTTTAAATACAGCTCAATCAATCTTTCCTAACAATCAATCTTTCCTAGTTATATTACATATATATTCTTAACGCTAGAGCGTTGTTTAGTCTTTTTGTAAAGAAGAATAAACAAAATGCTTCATTTCACTGAACTTTTTACTATTATTAATGTTTAGAACATAAAATCATTAGATATGAAAAAAGAACTTAAAAATATATTAGTTCCTGTTGATTTTAATGAATCATCATTTCATGCATTATTGTTCGCATCTTCAATTGCAAAAAAAATAAATGCTAAACTAATTATTCTATACGTTATTCAGATACCTGGCTTTCTTATGGATATATTTACTTCAGGTGAAGAGCTTGTTAAACTTACAGATAAAACAAAAGAGAAACTTCAAGAATTTATAGAACGAGCTAAAACGAATGGTGTTGAAGTTGAGATAACAAGTAAAGTTGAACGAGGGAAACCTTATGAAAAGATACTTGAGGTTGCTAATGAAATTAATGCAAGATTAATTGTTTTGGGTGAAAATCATCAAGGGGATGATGCTAGCAAACATTTAGGTTCAACGGGTTATCACGTAACCTTAAAATCATCAGTTCCTGTGCTAACCTATAAAGGTGATTACGAGAATGTAAATGAAAAGATCATTGTTCCTTTAGACCTAACAAAACAAACAAAGCAGCAACTTTTCAGCGCAATGGTTTATGGACTTAATTATGGATCAAAAATATATTTGGTTTCAGCCTTAATAGGAGGAATAAAGATTAAAAATAGCCGCATTTATAAAAAACTTAAACAGGCCAAAAAAACCTTAGAAGAGAATGGTGTGTCAAGCGAGATTAAACTTTTTGAAAGATCAGAAACACAACCATATAAGAAGGTTTTAGAATATTCCAAAAACATTAAGGCTGATATGATACTTGTAATGACTCATCAGGAAGGATATACTTACGATAATTATATTGGGGCTTTTGCTCATCATATAATAAACGAATCGGACGTCTCTGTATTAAGCTTAACGGCATCAGCATCGAGATTTAAATACGATGAAGTACTAACTACTTTGGTTGACCCATTTGGAATATTTAACAAATAATTGATAATAAAAGCTGTGCAAACTATTTTAATTACTTATTTCTTACTTGCATTTTTAATATTTACTATTCCTAAACGATTTAAAAGGTTTACACCAATCATTCTTGGCATAATTCAGTTTGGAGCATTCGTATTCTTTCTAAGTAAAGTACCAACAATAAAAGTTGGCTTAGTTCAATTATCAATAATAGAATGGATCTCTGAGATAGGCTTGAATTTTGAATTTTCTTTAACCTGACTAAGCATTGCTTTTGCATTACTTATTACGGGTATAGGAACCTTGGTTTTTTTATATGC
>PKTC01000311.1 GCA_002869305.1 Marinilabiliales bacterium | reverse complement strand
TCAGCTTTTGAATCAAGTTCAATAAGAGACAATTTTTCAGATTACGCTTTCTGGCAACCAAATCTTGTAACCAACTCGGAAGGTAAAGCATACTTTATAACAACTTTTCCTGATGATGTAACAAATTGGAAAACTTATGTATTGGCAATGAGCCCTAAAAAGAAATCTGGACAAACCAGCAACGAAATCAAATCATATAAACCTTTAATGGCTCAAATAGCCTTACCTCGGTTCTTAATTGAAAATGATACTACATTTGCTATTGGGAAAACATTAAACTACACCTTAGATTCTATTGAAGTTACAACAAAATTTGAAATAAATGATGAGGAGATTTTTACAAAGAATCAAATCTGTGTAAATTCAATAATTGATTCTTTAATTATAAATCCAACCTGTTTAGATACTGTTCGCGTTAAATATTATCTCGAAAAAAAGGATGGGTATTATGATGGTGAATTTAGAGAAATACCAGTTTTCAAACAAGGTTTTGAAGAAACCAAGGGTAGCTTCTATGTACTGGATAAGGATACTACTTTGAACCTAAAATTCAATGATTCGTTAGGAACAGTTAATCTTTATGACAGATACGACGAATTGGAAGTAATTGACACTGAATTAAGACGATTAATAAATTATAGATATTTGTGTAATGAGCAGTTAGCCTCAAAACTTAAAGCATACCTGGCTGCGGAATCTATAAATCGTTTTCAGAATAAAAACAAAAACTATAATAGAGAAATTAAAAGGATTATTACAAAGCTTGAAAACAATCAAAATTCAGATGGGTTCTGGGGTTGGTGGAATAGGTCCTCAACAAATTATTGGATAAGTACACACGTACTTGAATCACTTGTTAATGCACAAGTACATGGTTACCAAGTTAAAATTGATGAGTCCAAAATAGCAGATAAAGCAATTTGGAAACTTGAGAAGGATTTTTATATGGAAGATGAGATTAAACTACTGCATCTACTTAAGTTAATCAATATAAGATTTGACTATAAAAAGTACATAGCTAAGATAGATAGCTCCACATTCTTAACAACACAAGAAAGGTTTAGATTAATTGAGCTAAAACAAATGTGTAATCTGGAGTATAATATAGATGAAATTTGGAATAAGAAACAAGAAACTTTATTTGGTAATATATATTTTGAAAGCGATAAAAATAACTTTATTGTAAACGAAAATGAGATTCAAACAACACTGATTGCATATAGAATAATTAGGCGTGATTCTTCACATTATACTAAATATCTACCAAAGATTAGAAATTATTTATTTGAAAAACGCAAAAGTTCATATTGGGGTAATACCTATGAATCAGCTCAGATTATTGAAACTATATTGCCAGATTTGCTTAATGATAGAAAAACTAGTGGTAAACAGCAATTAACTATATCTGGAGTTAAGGATCACAAAATATATAAATTCCCTTTCGATACCACTTTCTCTCCTAATCAAGAAATAAGAATATCTAAAACAGGAAACTATCCTATATACCTTACTACATATCAACATTATTGGAATGCTAATCCAACAACCAAAATGGGTGATTTTGAAATTTACTCTCGTTTTGAACATAATAAATTAGAACTGGAGGCAGGTAAATCTGAAAAACTCATTGTTGAGGTTGAAGTAAAAAAAGATGCTGAATATGTTATGATTCAAGTACCAATTCCTGCTGGTTGCTCTTATAATTCTAAAAGCACAATAAATAGAAACGAAGTTCATAGAGAATATTATAAAAACGAGGTTATCATATTCAGTAACAAATTAATCAAAGGTTCCTATCAATTTGAGATAGACTTATTGCCAAGATATACGGGAAAATACACTCTTAATCCAGCAAAAATTGAATTGATGTATTTTCCAACATTTAATGCGAATAATGAAATAAAGAAAGTTAATATTAGATGATATTACGACTTAAGTTTGTAACACATATTATTTTATCAATAATATTATTTAATTCATGTAATAATAAAGAAATAGAAGATTATTGGTTACAAAATGATCACTATTCATATCCAGTAGTAATTAATTTCTTTGAGAACAAATATATTGAGAGTCCCACATCATTTGATACTTTAACCTATAAAGTATTTAACAAAAAAATTCGTTTTAAACGTTGCGGAGAAGAAATAAGTACTCCAAATTATAAGTTAAAAGATGATACATTTAAATTTATTCACTCGGATTCTTCAATATTTACATTTGTTAGAAGAAAACATGAGCACTGTATCCTAGATCTTTTTTCTCAATTGAATATTAACATAGCACTACCCAATCAATATTGCAAAGAAATTGATTTAAATGGATATGAAAATTCTCTATATCTATCATATTCAAAAAACCGTCTTAGTCTTAATTTTAATGGTGAAGACGTGGCATCCATGGATACACTTAAAAACATCATTTGGAAATATAAAAATCCAACCGACGAATTAAATTTTCATAAAAACAAGATTCTCTTATACGCTGATGGGAGTTGTCCAATGAATATTATTGATAATATCAGAAATCAAATTGCTAAATCAGGTATTCTGCGCGTTACATATATTACATACCCAGAAAATATTAATTATATCGAATTAAATGGATTAGATATGAGACTACCACCAAGTAAAAATTGGTGGAATGATCTACCAGATACATTGAAAAAAGAGTTACCGCCTCCACCTCCATTGCCGCCTGAACCTGAAATTAATGATATTCATCATGGCGAGTATCAGAATTTATTTGTAGTTGGTAACAATTCTATTCATGTATATAAAAATGATACATATACCAAAGAAAAATTAAATACTAGACAGGAGGTTATTGATATTCTTAATTCTGTTGAGGATTACCAAAAATATTTAACCTTTACTCATTATACAAATGAGGCAACTTATAATGATTTTGTAACATTTGTTAATTTGGTTTTTTCATTTTATTACCAAAAAAGAGAAGAATATTCTTTAAATGAATTTGGTTATAGCGATGAAGATTTGAGTTCAGATAACAGAAATCTTGTAAGAGATAAATTCCCAATTATTATTTCAGAAATCAGTTATGAAGAGTTTGAGGTATATAAAAAAAATATTCTCGGGCAATTTTCGGGCAAGAAAAAAGCTAATTCGTTGTGAATTAGCTTAATTGATGTTTTAACTGTCGGGGTGGCAGGATTCGAACCTGCGACCTCCTGCTCCCAAAGCAGGCGCGATAACCGGGCTACGCTACACCCCGAAAAATGGTTTGTGTGTGAATGTGTGTGTGATCTAATCTTTGCAATCGTATGCTGAATTGCGGATGCAAATAAATGAATAGTTTTTCAATTTTCAAAGTAAAAATGATACTTTTTATTCAAAACTTCGAAATAATCCAAGAAGCATTTTTGAAGCTTTCTCATAATCAGAATATAACTCTATATATAGATCTTCATTTATTAAATTTAAATCGTAAATACTTTGAAGAATCGCAACACATTCAAATATACTACCACGAGAAATAGTGATAAAGTGCTTTTTATCGGCTTTTGACATTCTACCAACTCCTTCAGCAAGATTTAACATAGATGATAAACTCGCCCTCTTCCATTGATCCTTTATATACTGATCAATATCTTCAGCTCTATAAATAAATTTATAGACTTTTGAATTTAAATTCCTGACCGTTTGATAAACATCTAATTTTTCAAAATCAAACATGCTTTTTGCGTTTTTTAGCCAATAAATTGAAATAAAAATGAGAGCTTTCACTCCCACACAATATCATAAACTCAAACTGTTTCACACTTTCCCACTCAATCGCAAACTCATACTATTTTTGCGGAGAGAGGGGGATTCGAACCCCCGGTACCCTAATCGAGTACGCCAGTTTAGCAAACTGGTGGTTTCAGCCACTCACCCACCTCTCCAATAAGTTGTGCAAAAGTATAAAATTGATTCATATTACCAAAAAAAACTTCACAAAGTTTAACGTGCAATATGCTTTTTTAGTTTTCTTTTGTTTTGATCTTCTTTATCATTTCAGTTGCATTGGTATTTTTAGGATACAACTCCAACGATTTTTCATAGCTTTTAATAGCTAACTCATCTTTCCCCAGTTTCATATAAATTTCTCCTAAACTATCCCAGGTGTAAAATGTATTGGGATGCTCCTTAATATTTAACTCCAATACAACTTTGCTTGCTTCCAGTTTTTCTTC
Organism: Marinilabiliales bacterium; assembly: GCA_002869305.1. Classification (GTDB taxonomy): domain Bacteria; phylum Bacteroidota; class Bacteroidia; order Bacteroidales; family UBA12077; genus UBA12077. The sequence goes on along the minus strand of PKTC01000311.1, from coordinate 8,141 downwards.
ATTCATCAGTTTGTTTCCCAAAGCATTTAACTGATCAGCCCTGAAATTGAAAATATCTTTTTTCTTCTTTAATTCTGAATATAAATCTAAGGCTTGGTCAATTCCTTGATCATAAATTACTGCATGTAACGTATCAACAATGGACTTCTTAGGATTGGTAACATCCAGGATCTCATAATCGAATACAAGCACTGAATTGGGAGGAATTGGCCCTCTTTGTTTATCTCCATAGGCTAATTCTGGTGGTAAAATAAATATCCACCGGTCGCCAACCCTCATTTTACCTACACCTTCTTCAACTCCTTTAATTACACTATTGATTCCAGTTACAAAATGAAAGGGAGAATTACTCTCCCTGGTTTCCCAAAAAACTTCTCCATTTTCAAATGTTCCAATACCATGTAATGTAACTTCCTTTCCTACTTCAACCTGATCTCCTTTGCCTTCTTCAACAATGTAGTATTTTAAACCACTGTCAGTAGTAATCGTATCTTGCTGTGCGCTAACACTTATAACATATATCCAAAAACTAATGATAAAAAGAAGCTTTTTCATGATTTATTTTTTATTCTTTGGTTTAGATATTGAATCACGCATTTTGGTATCTGCTTCAATATTTCTAAACTTATAATAATCCATAATTCCTAAATTACCTTGCTTAAAGGCTTCTGCCATTGCCAATGGAATTTTAACTTCGGCTTCAATTACTTTGGCGCGAGCTTCTTGCGCTTTAGCAACCATTTCTTGCTCCAAAGCAACCGCCATAGCTCTGCGTTCTTCAGCTTTTGCCTGTGCAATATTTTTATATGCATTTGCCTGATCCATTTGCAAAACAGCTCCAATATTTTTACCGATATCAATATCAGCAATATCAATCGAAAGGATTTCAAATGCGGTTCCAGCATCTAAGCCTTTTTCTAATACAACACGTGAGATAGAATCAGGATTTTCCAATACTTCCTTATGTGAAGCTGCAGAACCTATTGATGAAACACAACCTTCTCCAACACGTGCTAGTACTGTATCTTCCCCAGCACCACCAACTAATTGCTTGATGTTAGCACGTACTGTAACTCTTGCCTTACAAATTAATTGAATACCATCTTTAGCAACAGCTGTTACTGGTGGCGTATCAATTACTTTTGGATTAACCGACATTTGCACTGCTTCTAATACATTTCTACCTGCTAAGTCAATTGCGGTTGCCATACTAAAAGGCAAGTCAATATTTGCTTTATCCGCCGAAACAAGTGCATGTACAACATCAGCGACATGACCTCCTGCCAAAAAGTGAGCTTCCAGTTCATTTCTGTTAAGTGCTACTCCCGCTTTAGTACCTTCAATTAATGCACGAACAATAATCGATGGTGGCACCTTTCTCCAGCGCATAAAAATTAATTGAACCAAAGAAATTCGAACTCCAGAAACCAATGCCTGAAACCAAAGACCAATTGGAATTAAGTATAAAATAATTAATAAGCCAATAAAACTGGCTACTATGATAACTAATAATGTTCCGATACTTCCCATAATATTTTAATTTAAAGGTTTAACAATTACATGTGATCCATCAAACTTTTTAACTTCAACCTTCGTTTTAGGATCTAAATATGAACTTGATGATTTTGCTTCATAAAATTTATCATTGATCTGCACTTTCCCATAAGGATTTAATCGAGTGATTGTAACTCCTTGATCGCCAATACTAATTTCTGTCTCCAATCCAGTGCTTGATTTACCATCTATTTTACTATCCAGAGCTATTTTCTCCCAGGTGTTCGATCGAAGCATTATCACAATGGAAAATACCGAAAAAATCGCTGTAGCTCCCAATATGTAATGACCTGTAGGTACACCAAACTCCTTATATCCAAAAAATACTCCTACAATAACTAAAATAACACCGGCTATTCCCGCTATGGTTACCCCTGGAATTATTAAAAACTCAACATAAAAGAGTATTATTCCAAGTATTATTAAAATAATAATTGCTGTTAATGACATAATTAATTTATTGATACTACTAGACCTTTATCAAGAAGTCCGTTATACATTTCTTTTAAATCATCATAATTACCCACCTTCACCTGACATTCTCCTCTGTAATGCACAAGGTATGTGCATTGTTCTGCCTGAACAGCATCATGCTCACAAATATCAATTAATGCATCTATTACATACATAAAATCATGAACATCATCATTGTGTAGGATCAATGAATAATGCCTTCCATCTTGTGGATTTTTCTCCAAATTCGGATCTTTCTCAAATTTCCTTTTGCTATTCATTCTTTATTGTTTCAATATCCTTTATTTAAGACCTAATATACTATATAAATTAGCATAAAGATATGATTTTTTTATATTATTTAACGATTTTTCTAGCTTGTTCTAATGGAATTTGATTTTCAGCAAAATAAGCATGAATTTCCACTTCTTTTGGCAAAATTGCATCCAATTTTCTTTTAAGTGGAAGTGCAGCATCAAAAGTGGAAAACGACTTAATAAGAAAGGTGGAGTATCTGCTCTGAATATAAAGTTCTAAGTTATTAGTTAGGAATGTTCTTACACTATCGATTATCGATGTGTCATTCATATTAAACTGACCTTTTACCACAAATATAATTTCAGGTTGATCTGTGCTTATTTCTTCATGTATTTCATTATCTGAATTTATGATCTTATTTGATTCTGTATCTGACTCCAGTTTTAGGGCAGTCTTAACAGACACTATTTTACCATTATTAAAGGCAACGACATAGGCGTCTTTAAAACATTTAGATTTAACCGTATTTAGATTCTTCTCAGCCTCGGCTAACTGAAAAAATTTACCTGCGAAATATTTTCTAATATCACTATTTTCTGATTTAATGCATGAAAGCGGTGTTAATCCTTTAAAAATTTCAGGTAACTTATCTGAACTAAAAGCACCCAGTTGAATCATATAGATTATTCCATCCGGTAAGATTTCATTATTCGGAATTGGGTTATTAGAATTATAATATGACGTTTTCTCAAGTCTTAGGCCAAAATTTTTATAAATGATACTATCTTCAATAAGAGTATCAATAACGATTACCAGTCTTTGAATATTTATGGAATCTGGTGTTGGTTCTACAAAGAAATTATCCCTTTTTTTATCATATTGGTTATGAGTTGGCTTTTTATCAGTTTTCTGATTTTCTTCATAAATTGTTTTTTTCGATGCAAGGTTCAACTGTTCTATCTCACGCACTTGAGCATAACATCCGTCAGCATTTCGTTGTAATGCATATATCTCACGTTCTAATTCAACAATGGTATTGGATAAACGAGCTCTTAGCTGTCCATCTTTTGTTATACCAAAAGCGTTTCTTTTCTCATCAATAATCCACCTTATGGAATCGGCTTTTAATTGAAAATTTATAGCTTGATTTAACAAACTATCATATTTTGAAAGCTGCAATATTCCTTCATCATTTTTGATTTTTACCAATTCTTTCTTGCCTTCGATATATTGAGGAGTTGAAACTTTTTCAGATGCTTTTTGAAATTTAGCATTAACATCCAATCTAGCAAATTCTAGTATTTCCTGATGGCTATTTATTTCAGTATATGGATCGGAGCTCGACCACTTGATGTGATATATATTTAAAGTACTGCTATCAGTATCTCTATTTGAAGCAAACATTGCATCTCTTTTGTTTGGACTAGAAACAAAAAGAATATCATCATAAGGAGAGTTAATCGGAAAATCCAAGTTCTCTGGCTCTGTCCATTTCTGTTCATTCCAGTTCCATATACTTTTATAAAGATCGTAGCCCCCCATGCTATAATGCCCTTTAGATGCAAAGTATAAGGTTGTACCATCAAAATGTAAAAAAGGATAATTTTCGTCGAACGGAGTATTAATAATATTTCCCAGGTTTTGAGGTTTGCTCCAGGAAGTATCGCTTAACTGTTCTATTTTATATATGTCATAATCGCCTCGTTTCTCATTCCTTTTGGAAAAATAAAGTTCTTTCTTGAGTCCATTCGGAACAAACATTACAGGAGTATCTTTCAAAGAATCTTCAGGTTCTTCGAAATAATCATTCGAACTTATAAAATAACCCTCCAAACCATCAAATGTATAATTCTGATAAAACTGATCTTTAGAATATTCAACTTTGCTATACACAGTAGGTTTTTGGATATATTTTGTAAGGAATAAGCCATTTTGTGCCATTGACTTGTAATTACGATAATCGGATTCTCTTAAAGTCTTTTTATTAGCATTCTTTTCGAACCACTGAAAACTTTCCAACGACTTTTCAAACTGATAATTCCTTAAATAAGCGACTCCCAAATAATAATATACATCCAAAGGAACATCTTTTGTTGCAGCAGAACGTAAATAAGAGATGGATTTTTTTGGATCGCTTTCCAAGTGCAAAAGGCAAATACCAATATTATACTGATAAGTAGGATCCTTGGGGTACAATTGAAGTATCTTAGCAAAATAAGGATAAGCTTCCTTGTACTTTTTATTTTGAATGTTAACAAAAGCTGCTCTGAGCTCATCATATTCAGATCCAGACTGTGCGCTTAAATTAAATATAAGGACAGAAATAAATATGAATACTATCAGATATTTTTTCATTAAATTTAAAATATGCTTGCAACAAACAAATTTAATACACCTGCAACTCATGAAAAAGAAAAACGACCATAAGTTTTATAAAATTATGATTCAATACGTTACAATAATCATTTTAATGTTGATAAAAGAATGGTAAACAATAAAACACAAATTCTGTCATATCATTGATATTTTTTAATTTTACAAATCTTAAACATTAAATTATGACTAATTTAAAAGTTGGCAATCAGGCACCACAATTTTCCGGTGTTGATCAAAATGGAGAATCTATTTCATTAAACGATTATAAAGGTAAAAAAGTAATATTATATTTTTACCCGAAAGACAACACACCGGGTTGCACTGCAGAAGCATGCAACTTACGTGACAATTATAACGACTTACTAGATAAAGGGATAGATGTTATTGGTGTTAGTCCCGATTCTGAAAATTCGCATCAAAAATTTATTAAAAAATATGAATTACCTTTTCGTTTAATTTCTGATCCTGATAAAGAAATCTTAAATTTATATGATGCTTGGGGAGAAAAGAAAATGTATGGAAAAACATACAATGGAGTGTTAAGAAAAACATTTGTGATTTCTGAAAAGCAAAGCATAGAAGCTATCTTTGAAAAAGTAAAAACAAAAGATCACACCAATCAAATATACGAGGAGTTAAAAATCTAATAGCAAATTATATAACCATGGAGAAAGAGAAAGAAAAAAAAGACAACAACATCAATAAAGAAAAGCTTAAAGCACTTCAGCTTACTTTAGACAAGATTGATAAAGATTATGGCAAAGGTACTATCATGAAAATGGGCGATAAAGCCATTGCTGATGTACCATCAATTTCATCGGGATCCATTTCCTTAGATATGGCTTTGGGAGTTGGAGGTTTTCCTAGAGGACGTGTTATTGAAATCTATGGACCAGAATCGTCTGGTAAAACTACTTTAGCTATTCATGCCATTGCAGAAGCTCAGAAAAAAGGAGGAATAGCAGCAATTATTGATGCCGAACATGCGTTTGACCGATTTTATGCCGAGAAATTGGGTGTTGATGTTGAAAATCTTTTGATTTCTCAACCAGATAATGGTGAACAAGCATTGGAAATAGCTGATCATTTAATTCGTTCAGGAGCCATTGATGTAATTGTAATCGACTCGGTTGCTGCACTTACACCAAAAGCAGAAATTGAAGGTGAAATGGGTGATTCACGCATGGGATTGCAAGCTCGATTAATGTCGCAGGCATTGCGTAAGTTAACAGCAAACATTAACAAAACAAATACATGTTGCATTTTCATAAACCAGTTACGTGAGAAAATTGGTGTTATGTTTGGAAACCCTGAGACAACTACAGGTGGAAATGCTTTAAAATTTTATGCCACAATTCGTATTGACATTCGTAGAATAGGTCAGATAAAAGATGGCGAAGATGCATCCGGGAACAGAACACGAGTGAAAATTGTAAAAAACAAATTAGCTCCTCCTTTTAAAAAGGCAGAATTTGATATTATGTACGGCGAAGGTATCTCCAAAATAGGAGAAATTATCGACATTGGCGTAGATCAGAATATTGTGAAAAAAAGTGGTTCATGGTTTAGTTATGGTGAAACCAAACTTGGTCAAGGAAGAGAAGCCGTAAAACAATTATTGAAAGATAACCCGGAACTTGCAGAAGAACTTGAAACAAAAATTATAGAATCATTCAAAATCGTTAAAGAATAATTATTATGAGAAATATTTTATTTATCTCAGGAATTGTAATCTCAATTCTCGTTACTTCATGCTCTTCCGAGCAAGTTGTAGAAATCAATAATCCTGTTGATCAGATCGAATTAACCTCCGATATTATGACTCCTGAAGTACTTTGGTCATTTGGTAGAGTTAGCGGTGTGGAAATTTCACCTGATCGCACTACTATTTTATTTGGAGTATCTTTCTACAACATGGGAGAAAACAGAGGTAACCGTGAAATATTTGTAATGCCTGTGGAAGGTGGAAAAGCTATAAACATTACCAATACAGAATCTGGTGAGTATTCTGCTATTTGGCGACCCGATGGTAAAAAGATAGGCTTTTTAAGCGCAGAAAGTGGTGAACTACAAATATGGGAAATGAATCCTGATGGATCAGGGAGAACCCAAATTTCAAATGTAGAAGGTGGAGTTAATGGTTTTAAGTACTCTCCCGATCAATCTAAGATTGTATATATCAAGGATGTAAAACTTGATAAATCAGTAGTTGACATGTATCCTGACTTACCGAAAGCAGAAGCTAGAATAGAAACAGACTTAATGTACAGACACTGGGACAGATGGCACGATTATACGTACAGTCATGTTTTTATCGCTGATTTTAATGGAGCTTCTTTAAGTAATTCATATGATATTATGGAAGGAGAAAGATATGATACTCCAATGAAACCTTTTGGAGGTATGGAACAAATTAACTGGAGTCCAGATGGACAAGAAATTGCTTATACCTGCAAGAAAAAGGTTGGTAAACAATATACGCTTTCTACCAACTCAGCAATCTACCTTTATAATCTCAACACAAAAGAGACTAAGAACATTACAGAAGGATTAAAAGGGTATGATGTAAATGCCGTGTATTCTCCTGATGGTAAAATGATTGCCTGGGAAAGTATGGAAAGAGATGGTTATGAATCAGATCAGAATCGTTTGTTTATTCTTGATTTTGAAAGTGGTGAAAGAAAAGATTATACAGCAGATTTTGATCAGGATGCACATGGTCTTGCATGGACAGAAGATAGCAAATCTGTTTACTTCATCAGTGACTATCATGCTCGTTTTCAAATCTATAACTTAATTATTGAATCGGGAGAAATAAATCAAATTACAGATGGAGTTCATAATTACAGATCTGTTCATCCATATGGAGATAAATTGATTGGAACCAAACAAAGTATGACCAAGCCAACTGAGGTATTTGCCGTAAACTCAGAAACTGGTGAAGAAACTCAACTCTCATTCATAAACAAAAACCTACACAAGCAGTTGACTTATGGTAAAGTTGAGGAACGATGGGTAAAGACTACTGATAATAAGGACATGTTGGTATGGGTAATTTATCCTCCACATTTTGATCCAAACAAAAAATATCCAGCATTACTTTATTTTCAAGGTGGACCACATGGTTCTGTTAGTCAATTTTATTCATATCGCTGGAATTTCCAGATGATGGCAGCAAATGATTATATTATTGTTGCTCCTAACCGTCGTGGATTGCCTTCGTTTGGAAAAGAATGGAATGATCAGATTTCAGGTGATTATGGTGGACAAAATATGAAAGATTATTTTAGTGCGATAGACGCTGTTTCAAAGGAACCTTTTGTTGATGAAAATAATTTGGGTGCTGTAGGGGCTAGTTATGGAGGTTTCTCAGTATTCTGGATTGCTGGTCACCATAAAGGTCGTTTTGATGCCTTTATTGCACATGATGGAATCTTTAACTTTGAGGATATGTATCTGGAAACAGAAGAAATGTTCTTTGTAAATTGGGACATTGGGGG
>PKTC01000292.1 GCA_002869305.1 Marinilabiliales bacterium | reverse complement strand
TGCATATCAATATCGGGTTGTACGCATACAATCGACAACTCATCATTCGTTTTGGTAATAGAATAAAAATCAGATTTTGTAGCCCAATCCGGAATGGTTGAATTCTTATCGAACCGAAAAATTGAATAGCTGTCTTTTAATACTTGTAAATTTAGTTCCATTATTCAAGTGATTTTACATTTTCAGGTAAGTACAAATAATCCAGCTGCCTGTAATCTTTCGAAAAATACTCTTTGAGTATTGCTACATAATAATTATAAGGCTTGTGCTGAAAAAAAGATGATTTATTATCGTAGTAATTTCCGTTCTCATCCTTTTTTAGTTTTGAGATTTCTTTCCTGGTCATATTTAATGTATCAACTGGAATCCTTGGATTTGGGAAAGGTTCTAACTTTCTAAGCGCTCCGGTCTGAAAATAGTTAACATCTGCAACATACGGTGGCAATTCAATTGCAATATATGTAGACGAGATATACTTTTCAATTAATTCATTGCTTGAATTTACATAGTCTTGTAAAACTGGTTCGGTTTTTTTAAAAACAAGTCGTATTATTTCTTTAGCATTCAGATTTTCCAGGCCATAAATCCAGCTTTTAAAATATACATTGCTTATGTTTTTACCTTCTTCCTGAAAATGCATGGGCATTTTAGGCACCAAATCAGCCGGATTAATAATACTGTAACTCATGTTCATTTCACTGAAACACAAATTGTATTCTAACGCAAATTCTTTGTTACCACACATCGGGTTGGCAAAGGCATAGGTTTTAAAAACATTCATCGATGAAATCTCGCCTTCAGGTAAATTTTCCAAATACGAGCGTAGCATATTTGCCAAAGATCCTCCCTGGCTATGACCCGTAATGAGTATGTTGTAAATTCCTTTTGAATTTAGCAGCTTTATTTGTTCCACCACTACCGGACCCAGCAATACCGCTGCCAGGGCATATCCGGAATGCACGGCTGCTGCAGTATCCTTGGCGAATATATAAGGGAGCTCTCGGTTATTAACTTTTATAATTCCTTGTGCTGGGATCATAGCCGAGTAAAAATTTTCGAGCCAGCTGGAAGTTTTGGCGGTGGATCCTCTAAAGCTGATGACGCCGGTTTTACCCTTTACGTAAACCTGAAACCTATTGTCTAATCCAATTACTTCCGAAGTAAATACTTTTCGATAATCTTTGGGTATGATCAAAGAATCGGAACCATATAAATCAAGAAAAGTGTAACTGTTACAAATGGCCATAAGAGGTTTGGCTTCGTCGGGGTCGAAACCCTCCCGGAGTTGTGCCAAAGAAATATTACTGAAACCTAAAAAAATCAATATATATAATACTCTCACTGTTTTGTTTTTTTAATGCCTTAATTATTCCATTGCTATATTTACCACCTTGCGTGCTCAAAGTTTTCAGGATCAAATATGGTTGTATCCAGTGTTTCCGGAAAGTCCATATCGAAGTACTCCTCAGTCATAATGGGTTTTCCATCGACAATAAAAATAACTTTAGTAGCAAGATATTTACCTTTTACCGTTTTAAACTCATCGAAAATAGCTTCGTCGTACCTGCTATGGCTGTGGTTGATCATTTTAACAAAAAGAAGGTGTTCTTTATCAATATAAAACCTGTTGCCTGTATTATCATCATCACTTTCGGCGCCTACACAATAAACCGCTTTCCCGTTTAATTCGGTTTCGTATGCTTTACTCATATCGTAAGCTTTTTCGGTAAGCTTATCTACGGTTACCTGCACCGGTTGATTATACACATCGAAACCAAGTACCAGCAAATCGTGAATGTCTCTTTGCTCGCTCTCCACCTTGTTATTTTTCATAACATAGATCATGTCGTTTTTAAAGATATAACCATTGCCGCTATCATAAGTGTCAAATTTTAAAATAAGCTGGTTAACAGAACTGTAGGCTTCGTGCCAAATGGTTTTATTTATAACTGAGTCGCCTTTGTATTGTACCACATGTTGCGAAAAGGTGAAATTCTGAATGTACGAATTGTTATATTTCTCTTTCATCAGGGTAATAACATAGATTCCTGTTTTCACCTGGCT
>PKTC01000137.1 GCA_002869305.1 Marinilabiliales bacterium | reverse complement strand
GTTTTTTAAAAAATCCATATTTAAACAAATACCAAACAGAATCTATTTTAAAATACAGGGAGGTTATGGGTGGTTTTAGTAAGATAGAACAAGTTTATCAGAATAAACTTTTAACAAAAGAAGAATACACAAAACTGAAGCCCTATCTTAAACTAAATTAGAAATATAATTTTGATAATTGGATAAAAAAGTTGTATATTTATTTACTGCGTTTAACTTAATCTATGTTTTTGATTAACTAGACGTTACGAAGGTTTGGGTATGTTATCTTCAATCAAAAATTATTTTTTTTACAATTTTTAAGTGATAATTTTTGAAAAGTGCGTTTTAAATTAATATTTTTGCGGCTCAATTTTTAAAAAAAGTGATGTAATTATGATAGTAGTACCATTAAAAGAAGGTGAAAATATCGAAAGGGCTTTAAAGAAGTTTAAAAGAAAGTTCGAGAAGACAGGTGTTGTTAAAGAATTAAGAGAAAGACAAGCTTTTACAAAGCCATCTATTAAAAAAAGAGAACAGAAGAAAAAAGCTATTTACGTTCAGCAAATTCAGCAAAACGAGGAATAATTTATATAGGGTGAGTATACTGTACCAATAGGTATTTGATTTACTTCTAATTTTAAATTACCCTATATGCTTAAAAATCTTTTTCTAAAATATTTACAATTCGAGAAACGTTTTTCAGAAAATACGATCAAGTCGTATAAAAACGACTTGTATCAATTTTCTGACTTTATCGAAAGGAATTTCAAAGAAATTGAAGTTCATTTGGTAAACGAAAAAATAATTAGGGCTTGGATTGTAAGTCTAATGGAAAAAGATTTTTCTACTTTATCTATTAATCGCAAAATCTCAACACTAAAAACTTTTTTTAAGTTTTTGCTCCGTGAAGGGCATATTAATGTCAATCCAATGGATAAGGTTATATCGCCTAAAAATGCTAAAAAACTTCCAAACTTTGTAGAAGAAAAGCAAATAAATAATTTGTTGGATGATTATTCTTTTGGTGATGATTTTGCAGGTATACGTAATAAAACAATCGTTGAAATGTTTTATAATACCGGGATGAGGTTGTCTGAATTAATTGGTCTCACCAATCAGAGTTTGGATTTTCATGGTGGAACAATAAAAGTCCTAGGTAAAAGAAATAAAGAACGTATACTTCCATTGCATTCTTCCTTTTTGAAATCATTAAGAAAATACATTAGTATCAGGGATCAGGAATTTATAAATTTAGATCACGAATATCTTTTTGTAACCGATAAAGGAAACAAGCTGTATGAAAAATTTGTTTATCGTATAGTGAACAAATATTTAAATATGGTGACTACTATAGAAAAAAAGAGTCCACATATCTTAAGACACACTTTTGCGACCCACTTATTAAATCGTGGTGCCGATCTTAATGCAATTAAAGAATTACTTGGGCATGCAAATCTTTCTGCAACCCAGATATATACGCACAATACATTTGAAAAATTAAAAACAATTTATAAACAAGCTCACCCCAGAGCATAAATTATGGAGGAGTTATTATGGACATTAAAATTCATTCAATTCACTTTGACGCAGACAAAAAACTAATCGATTTTATAAATAACAAGGTGAAAAAACTAATCCAGTTTTACGATAATATTATTGGTGCTGAAGTTTTTTTACGAGTTGAGAAAGATCAGGGACCCGAAAATAAGTTAGCAGAAATAAGATTAGATATTCCCGGAAATGACGTTTTTGCTAAGAAAAAGAGCAAATCTTTTGAAGAATCCATCGATAATTCTATTGATGCAATTAAGCGACAATTGACAAAAATTAAAGAAAAACAAAGAGGTGTTTAAAAAAAACTCTAAAAACATGAAAATTACTTGGTTTTTTTTGTGTTTAAAATAAAATATTCATACATTTGCGAACCGATTTTGGAAAATTATTTCTAAAATCGGCGTTCTTTTATATTGCCGATGTAGCTCAGTTGGTCAGAGCAGCTGATTTGTAATCAGCAGGTCGGGGGTTCGAATCCGTCCATCGGCTCGGTAATAAAAATATTGTTGGGGAGATACCAAAGCGGCC
>PKTC01000127.1 GCA_002869305.1 Marinilabiliales bacterium | reverse complement strand
AATTGCTGGGGTAGCTATTGCTACAGTGTTGGCTCAGGGAGGTGCATTTTTAACTGCCATTATTTATCTAAACAAAAAACATGAAATTATTAGATTCTCTTTCACTAAACTGGTATTTGATAAAACAATTTTCAAAAAGAGTATCCGTATTGGTATACCAACTGGTATCCAACAAACTTTTGTGGCCATAGGTATGACAGCTTTAATTGGTATTGTGAATAGGTTTGGCACCAATGTTATTGCTGCTTATTCTGTTGTAATGAGAATCGGTTCATTGGCCACTTTGCCTGCAATGAATTTTGCCGCTGCGCTTAGTACATTTGTTGGTCAGAATATTGGAGCAAATAAAATGGAAAGAGTAAAAAGTGGCCTTATTTCAACCCTGAAAATGTCTTCATTGGTTTCCTTAGGAGTATCAGCCTTTGTATTGTTAGGTGCTAGTTTTTTAATGGATTTATTTACAAACGATACTGAAGTGATTCGAATTGGTAAAGAATATTTATATATTGTTGGAGGATTCTATGTAATATTCTCAGCAATGTTTACTATATCTGGTGTAATGCGAGGAGCTGGAGACACATTAATACCTATGTTCTTTTCACTTATTTCCCTTTGGATCATTCGAATTCCAAGTGCATGGTTCCTTTCTAAAGAATTTGGCGAAATTGGAATTTGGTGGTCAATGCCTCTTGGCTGGGGAGTTGGGCTTACATTGGCTGTACTTTACTATTTAACGGGAAATTGGAAAAAGAAAGCTATTTTATAAATTGGTATAGATCGATATAAAACAGTAAAGGGAACTAATCGAGATGATTAGTTCCCTTTAACATTAGAAAACCGAAGTTTCCTACTGTACCAGATTACCGTTATTATGGTTGGCACAACAACCAAAGAATAAATCCTTTGTTGTTAGCCCTAAACTCTTCAACCATTCCAATTAAGGTTTGATTGTTGAGCTGTTCGTTGGTTAAACTAAAAGTCTAACTTCGCGAATGAAGTGCCATTTTGTAAGACTTAGATCTGCATTGCTCCTAATTGCTTTCACATTTGTGTTTTCCTTTCAGAATACATTGCCTGTTAAAGCAATTTGGTGCTGCAAACAATCTTTGCAAACCTTCATTTAATCCTAAGATTAGATTGTGGTTTCAGCATCTTTTCTGAATTCATTTGCGATTGCTCGTAAATTTCTTCTTCCATTCCGCTGCTTACAGCTCAATCTGTTTAAGAACGCTAGGCGACTCTCTTGAGATTGATCAAATCTTTTGGAACAAGTCTTTAAGATTTGAACTCCGGCTCTTGGAGGAGGCAATTCTTGCGAATTGAAAGATCAGTCTAAAATACAACTAAGTATTTTTTTCTTCTCCCTACCCTGTCGAGCGACCTTTTTATCTCTCACCCGGTAGAACAAATATACGAATAGATTAAATATACATAAAATTTTTAAGCGCTTATTAATCAACTTGTTATCAACCGAGGTTTTCAACAATTGTTAATTACTCGCAACGATTCATAATCATTAGGTTTTATGCTCTTATAAGTTCAAAAAATCAGGGTTATTAACAATGAGAACACCCGCCTAATAATCTTATGATCTCTAATTAATTTTCACATTTTTATTAAATGTATATTTTCGAGATCTAACTACCAGCAATTCAGTAATACAAAATAAGTTTAGAACATCTTACTATGTAACATAATTTATTACCTTTGCCCTATAAATTCAACATCTTGAAAAAAATACTATGATAAAATCTATGACTGGCTATGGAAAAGCCGAATGTGAATTAAAAGATCGAAAAATTATTATTGAAATAAAATCACTGAATAGCAAAAACTTAGATTTATACACCAAAATTCCGGGGATATATCGCCAGAAAGATCTAGAAATAAGAAATCTGGTATCGAAAAAGTTATTAAGAGGCAAAGTTGAGTTTGTATTATATTATGAGGTAACTGATGATAATAAGGCAACAACAATAAACTCAAAAGTTGTTAAAGATTACATTGATCAATTAAAATCAATTGCAACTGATTTAAATCTTGAAACTGAACATTTGTTGCAGATAGCTTTGAGATT
>PKTC01000129.1 GCA_002869305.1 Marinilabiliales bacterium | reverse complement strand
GTCATTTCCTTTTCTATTACTTAAAAATCCTCTCCGCTGTATAAAGTGATAAAAGATTCGTCCTAATTCGTACAAGGAAAGTTCCTCTACCAAAGCTTTTTCACGTAATTCATAAGGATCTAATTTTATCCAAGAATCAAACTCTTCTGAACTCGGAAATTTGCGCCCATCAGTTTTTTTAGTCCTGTCCCAATTCTTCCATTTAGCTAGTTCTTCTTCTTTTAAAGGGCACATTTGCTGTTCAATCAAAACCTGCAAAAGTTTTATCTTTCGAAGTAGTTTCTGATAAAATTGACGGCGCATTTGTCGTTTATCAGTTCGGGCTGAATTTTTAGATTTTTCTTTTTCTCCTTTTCCTTTATCTATTACTCCCTCTGGAAAAATTCTAACTCCTGTATCTAAAATCTTTTGCGATTTACTATCAACAACAGCCCAGCCAATACTGTTAGTACCAAGGTCTAAACCTAATATCTTTGTCATAATCATTTAATTTAAATCTTTAAAAGGTAATTTTGTTCTCATAAAGTTAATAAAACCATTCTCTTTTGTTTAATATTTTAGATAATTTGTTTAACTTTGAGTATTACATCTTATCACAATAAGGCTATATGCCGAAGGATGGAAATCCTATACTCCTGCTTCGGTAGGAGTTTTTCGTTGTTTATATTGAAGAATATCAAACAACCGAGAAATCCTGTAATGATGAGTTCAAAGAAAAATATGGTAAGAAGCTCTCCTATTTTTTAAACCTTCATCCTATCGATTTTGAAAAAAAGCTTACCAAATCCAAGGGTTTTAGTTTTGAAAATATTGAACTCCTAGCTGATTTATTTTATAAGTTAGGAAACAATTCATTTTCGAATAGCCAGCAATACTTAAATCAGGCCCTGGAATTGTATCAATTTATAGATAAATCAAGCAAAACTTTCTCTTTTGAACGAATTCAAAAGATCAATTCAATAAAAGCCTCAGACAGTTAATATTCATCCCAGCTTTTAACTTCTAAAGTGTCCAAGTCATATTTATTCAATGCATAAATAAATGCACTTGCTAATCGTGCGTTGGTTATTAATGGAATATTAAAATCGATGGCGCTTCTTCGGATGGTATAATCATTGTGCAGCTCTTTTTCAGAAAGATCTTTTGGAATATTAATCACTAAATCAATTTGTTTTGCTTTTAAAAAGTCCAACACGTTGGGCTTTTCATTTTGATCAGGCCAATGCAGCATAGTTGATGGTATCCCATGTAAGTCCAGAAATTTTTGAGATCCACCTGTTGCATATATATTGTATCCTTTCTTATGAAGGATTTTTGCACTTTCTAAGAGTTCAACTTTGGATCGTGGAGGACCTGATGAAATTAAAACATTCTTTTTGGGAATTTTATAGCCCACAGAAAGCATGGCGTTTAATATAGCTTCGTAATAATTTTCACCTAAACAACCTACTTCTCCTGTGGAAGCCATTTCGACACCTAATACCGGATCTGCCTTCAACAATCGCGAAAAGGAAAACTGAGGTGCTTTAACACCTACGTACTCTAAATCAAAAATTGATTTCTGCGGTTTATCCACATTCAAACCCAACATGGCTTCGGTAGCCAGTTCTATAAAATTCGATTTTAATACTTTCGAAACAAATGGAAAACTCCTTGAAGCTCTCAAGTTACATTCTATCACCTTGATATCGTTATCTTTTGCAAGAAACTGAATATTGAATGGTCCTGTAATATTTAATTCTTTTGCAATTTGCCTGGTAATCTTTTTAATCCTGCGAATGGTTTCTATATAAAGTTTTTGTGCAGGAAATACGATGGTAGCATCACCTGAGTGAACCCCTGCAAACTCGACATGCTCTGAAAGTGCATATACAATTATCTCACCATTGTTTGCAACGGCATCCATTTCCACTTCTTTGGCTTCTTCAATAAATTCAGAAACCACAACCGGGTATTTTTTGGATACATTGGCAGCCAAGGTTAAAAAATGTTCTAACTCATCTTTATTAGAAACTACATTCATCGCTGCACCGGATAAGACATAAGAAGGTCTGATTAGTACCGGAAATCCAACTTCATCAACAAATTT
>PKTC01000194.1 GCA_002869305.1 Marinilabiliales bacterium | reverse complement strand
GAGCATGCAATAGAAAAAGCTGTAATTTTATCAGAATCCGGAGTTATTACACCTGAAGATTTTCATTTTTCAAATCAACAGCAAGTTTCATATGATGTAGATTCATTTAATCTTGATGAAGTAGAAGAAAGAACAATTAAGATTGCACTAATTAAATGCGGAGGAAATATAAGTAAAACTTCAGAGATGCTTGGTGTAACCAGAAAAACCTTATATAAGAAAATTGAAAAATATGGTTTATAAGAAGTACTATATCAATATTTCATTACGCATAATTTTACTTTTGGCTAATTGCCTACTATTTAGCTTTGCTTTATTAAAATCGAATTACCTCTATACAATAAGTTTTTTGGGAATTTTAATTCTATTTCAGGGATTTTTATTAATCAGGTATATCAATCAGTCTAATACTTTTTTTGAACGATTCTTAAACTATATAAAAGAAAGCAATACAACTTTAAATTTTAATAGATCTTTAGAAGATACTCCATTTAAAGGTTTAAGCTCATATTTTTTTGCAATAAATGAAATTATCCAGAATGCAAAAATTGAGAAGGAAAATCAATA
Organism: Marinilabiliales bacterium; assembly: GCA_002869305.1. Lineage (GTDB taxonomy): Bacteria > Bacteroidota > Bacteroidia > Bacteroidales > UBA12077 > UBA12077. The sequence continues at coordinate 1,523 of PKTC01000194.1, read as the reverse complement.
TCAATTTTTACAATATATTTTTAACCATGTAAACGTAGGACTTATTGCTTTTGATAAAAATTATAAAGTTTTATTGATAAACTCTGCAGCAAAAAAATTATTTGGAATTGAAAATCTAAGTAGTATAAATTTACTGGATAGATATAACAAGAAAATACATCATTCAATTTCAGTTCTGAATCCTGGAGAACAAAAAGTATTACCAACTACAATAAATGGGAAAAATTTACAGCTTTCTATTAAACTATCACGTTTTAAATTATTAGATAAGGAAGTTTCACTGATTTCTTTGCAAGATATCAAATCAGAACTTGACCATAATGAAGTAGAATCGTGGCAAAAGTTAAACAGAGTTTTAACTCATGAAATTATGAATTCGGTCTCTCCAATAATTGGACTAAGTAATAATATTTCGAACCTGTTAAAAGAAAATAGCCAAGTAAAACAAATTAATAGTCTGAGTCCTGAAATTATTGAGCAAGCCATACAATCAGTTGATATTATTGAAGATAGGAGTAAGGGATTAAATGATTTCGTTAAAAAATTCAGAAGTATTACAGTAAATATTAAGCCCGAACCTAAAAGTATAAGTGTCTTTGAACTATTTGAAGATTTACAGCTTTTTATGCATGAGTCTTTCGAGAAAACAGGAATTAAATTCACGCATACTGTTACTCCTGAAAATATGGAATTATTTGTTGACAGGAAGTTGCTGGAGCAAGTTTTAATAAATTTACTTAAAAACTCTATTGAAGCATTTAATAAAAAAGAGGAAAAAAGTATCAAATTAATTGCAAGAGTAGATGAATCTAATCAAAAATTGATAGAAGTAATTGATAATGGTTGTGGAATTTCAAAAGAACAAGTTGATCAAATATTTACTCCTTTTTATACATCAAAGGAAAGTGGATCAGGAATAGGATTAAGTTTTTCACGAAATATTTTAAAACTTCATGGCGGAAGTATAGATTGTAGATCTATTCCAAACGAAGAGACCGTATTTACGCTATACTTATAAGGAGTTCTGAATTCGTAATAATGTCCTAAACATAGGCTCTTCAACCCGATTTTCGTCTCTATATCTTGTTGCAGCTTGAATTAATTCTGGTGATGGAGTTGTATCAATTGAATTTAACACATTATTTCTTTTACTAATTTCTCTCTCCAAAATTTGAGTAAGGTTTTGCTTTCCAATTGATGGACTAACATAAAACATGGGTTCAATAACATGATCTTCCTCGGAAATTACCGCTTCACGAATAGCTATATCATACAGTTTAGTCTCAGGAATGATTCTAATACCCTCAGTAATATGAACCATGTCTTCTTCGTATATATACTCATCTATAAACTCAAAAGTCTCCAAAATGGTCTCTTCTGTTTCTCCAGGCCCTCCTAACATAAAAAACCACATCGTCGGCATATCATGTTTCCGAATTAATTTCGCGCATTCAATCAATCTATTTTTACTAAAGTTTTTTCTATAATTTATAATCATCTTTTCAGACGCTGAATCAGGAGTG
>PKTC01000265.1 GCA_002869305.1 Marinilabiliales bacterium | reverse complement strand
ATTTTAAAGTCCAATTAAAATTTTAATTGATATAAAAATCGGCTCATTTCACCTGTTTTCATTCCATCTGAACTAGAATTGTACATAAGTGTTACATTTTTTGCTCGTTGAATTAAACGATAAAAATAATATGCATAAATAGCATCCTGATGCTCAATGGTAGGCAAACCAAAACCTTTACGAAGACTATAAGGAACAAATGAAAGTGATGCTTCAGTTTTTGGCAATACACCTTCGCTCATCGAACATATAAACAAATTCTCAAAATCGAGTAAACGCGTTTCCAATATTCCCATAATCTGTAATCCAGATAGGGGCTCGCCTGTGAATGGAACTCTTAGGTTTCGAATAATTTTGCGAACTAATCGAATGTATGTTTCCATCTTAATGGGAATATTTTGTTCTTCTAGAACTTCTTTTAACCGATTAATTGATAAATAGATATGATAGATATATTCTTTTTCGAGTGATGGATTGTGAATGGTATCTTCGTTGCCAGTTTTCTTGAGCGAATTGTAAATGTGATGAAGAATATTTAATAAATATTCAGACAGGTCCTGATACGAATCAACTTTTATGAACAAGGATTGAAAGAATACACACGATGCAAGCTCAATGTTAGAGATAACAATCTTGTTGTTCGTTTTTATAAATTGAATTAATTGATTAGCCTCTTCCTGAAATTGCGAATTTACATATTGATGACTCAAAACAGCCAGTACATTTTTATAATAAAACCTTGTTTCTGTTTTGGTTGCTTTTGCATTTTTTTGTAAATCGATTAGATGTTCCAGTAGACTATAAATTGGTGTATTGTTTACAGGATATCCCATCGTAATATTTACATTGTCTATTGAATCAGGAACAGAATGCAAAATAGGAACCAATAAATCTTCGTCGGCTAATACAATGGCTGTTTTGTTGGGTGAGTCGATATGATTTACAGTACTTTCCTGCAGTATCTTCGTTATTACTTTGGTCTGACCAATATCTGATGGAACTGATATTATCTCAATATTTTTTTCTTGCAAAAGGGAATTGAAAACATTTTGACTGGAGAAACTTACAGGAGCTTTAAACTCACTGATATTCTCTCTTAAAAAGAAGCCTGCTTCATGATATGGGTTGTTGATATAACTCTCATCATAATCCCAGTAAAAGTCGGCCATTTTATTATTTTGAAGGTAATTAAAAAGTTTCTTCTCGCAATTGTTTAGGGCATTGAATCCTGCAAATACGTATTTTTGATGTGTTAAACCAATTATATCGTTTCCTTTTAATTTATTAGTAACATCGCGATATATCATTCCTTCGTAGGCAATTCCCAGTTCATTTAATCTTTTATTAAAACTTTGATAAATATTCAATAAAACATTCCAGATACTAATAAAATCGTCCTGGTGTGATGAATGCTTTTCAGGATCAAAGCTTTGCCAGAATTGCTTTATGGCCTCTATTTGTTCATCAGATAAGTAAGTAAATTGATCTTGTATTGATTTCAACGATTTTAGGTTCTTAAAAAGATCTTCAGGGTTGACAAGATATTTGTCGATATCATCAAAATCATTTAACATCATTTCACCCCAGTAGTAGAAATCATCAAAACTTTCCTCTGATTTTTTTATTATCTTATAAATCGTGTATAATTCAAACAATAGTTTAATGTTATCGGCAACAGATAATCCTGAAATCTCTTCCATCAATTCATTGATTGTGATGGTTGTTGGCGACCACATCGGTTTTTCTGTTAATTCTGAGAGATATTTTTTAAAATATAAACTAGCCCTACGATTTGGAAATACTATGCACAAGTCAGAGATTTTATCATTATACCTCGAATAAAGATCTTGTGCTATATGTTTTAAAAATGTATCCATTTTTACATTTATAAATTAATAATTACGAATTTGAGTACAGTATGAAATTCGTAATTGCTCATTCTGTATTAAATAATCTTCCTTGCCATGTATCCAATTCTTCAAGCCTTTTTTCAAATTTATTTAGAATTTGATCGTTCCGAATTAATCCCCAACCAGGACCGACTAAAAATCGGGGTGGTACCTCACCGGCAAATCTTTCTAATACAAAGTTT
>PKTC01000468.1 GCA_002869305.1 Marinilabiliales bacterium | reverse complement strand
GAGGCACGATATATTCATGTATTGCTTGATCCTGAAGTTGCCGCAGAAGTTCTAGTTGAATTAGAAGAGGATGATCGTGAGAGGTTCTTAAAAGTGCTTCCAAGTGAAGTGATTGCTCAATTTATTGATAAACTTGATTCTGATGATGCTGCAGATGTTATTGGAGAATTTACGGAAGCAAAACAGGAGGAAGTTTTATCGCATATTGATGACCTTGAACAGGCAGGAGATATTGTTGATCTTCTAAATTATGATGAGAATTCGGCTGGAGGTCTTATGGCCAAGGAATTAATTACGGTTAATGAAAACTGGAACATAATGACTTGTCTTAAGGAAATGCGAAAGCAGGCCGAGGATGTTGACGAAATTTACTATGTTTATGTAGTTGATGATAATGAGGTTTTAAAAGGCACCTTGTCTCTTAAAAAATTATTGATATCACCTTCAAATAAGAAAGTATCTAATATTCTTAATGAAGATGTAATTTCTGTAAGAACGGAGGCAAGTTCGGAAGATGTTGCCAACATTATGGATAAATACGATTTGGTTGCTTTACCTGTTATTGATCAATTGAATCGTCTGGTGGGACGAATTACCATTGATGATGTCGTGTATGTTATTCGAGAAGAAGCAGAAATAGATTACCAGTTGGTTTCCGGTATTACGCAAGATGTTGAATCGTCTGATAGCGCATGGGTATTAACTCGCGCCCGCATACCATGGTTATTTATTGGCTTGTTTGGAGGTATTGTAGCGGCACTTGTTATGGGTGTTTATGAAGTAGATTTAGGAATAAATCCCAAAATGGCATTTTTTATACCTTTAATTGCTGCGATGGGAGGGAATGTTGGAGTGCAATCATCGTCCATAATTGTGCAAGCATTGGCAAGTAACTCAATGGGTTTTGAAGGAATTGGACGAAAGTTATTTAAGGAATTAGGTGTTGCCGCAATAAATGGTATCATACTATCTACAGTTATATTTGCCTACAATTATTTCTTTACTGATTCTTTTGCATTAACCTTAACTGTTAGTGCTGCTTTATTTTCAGTAATTGTATTTGCATCCATGTTCGGAACATTTGTTCCCTTAGCTTTAAATAAGTTCAAGATAGACCCAGCTTTAGCTACCGGACCTTTTATTACAACTGTAAATGATATTATGGGATTATTTCTTTACCTAATGATAGGAAGAGCGTTCTTTTTATTGTTTTAGAAAACTTTATAGTAATAAAGTAATAGAAAAATTATTGGTACTATAATTCCAATTCCAGTAAGCCATGCTCCCCGACCTGTAATTCCATTTTTGCCTTTTAATATAAATAATCCAGAAAAAGCCAGGATGATTAACGAAATTGCATAAATATCGGAAATAGTAGTCCACCATTTTCTGGGATTATAATGTAAATAATTTGCAGGATGCAATATGGGACGACGTTTCGAAGTTTCAAGATATCCTTGTCCTGATTTCATGTTAATACTGATATTTCCATCCTCAATAAAAATCTTCAAAGTTTCTTCATCCGGGAAATAATAATTTTTAAATTTCTCGTTTGGAGCATATATTTTAATTAATGCAATAATCTTATTGCGATTTAATTTTTCTTTAAGAATTAAATTTGTATCAACTTCGATATCTTGATATTTTACAATATAGCTAGGATTCCAGTCTTTAATATGGTTAAGGGCAATTCCAGATAAACCATAAATCACAGTAAGGAAAAAGAAAATATAGCCTAAATCTCTATGAATACTCATATTAAGTTTTCTTAATTTCATTTCTAAAATTTAAAAGTCCGAAGGTCTTAAACCTTCGGACAAACGTATTATCATTCATTTATTTTTAGTGCGTATGCTCTTCACCTTCAGCGTGATCGTGATCATGTTCTTCTTCATCTCCAGCATGCTCATGATTGTGTTCTCCATCCATAATCTCAAATTTACTTGCTTCAATCCAGAATTGAGAATAATAGCCTTTTTCCGATTCTGCAATTTTAGCTCTCATAGCTTCAAATTGGGCTTTTTGCTCATTTTCGGCTTCTTCATCGTGAGTGCCGCCAGAGTGATCATGCATAGCTTCGCTTTTTGTAGCCTCATCAGCTTCATTTTCTAGACTTAGTACATAATCTTCATCAATACGTAACTCTTTTACAACACCGCTTACTAAAACACTACTTCCAACAAGTTCTTGTTCAAATACTCCAATTTCATCGTTAGGTGTAATTTTTATTGCTACATCAGGATCTGCACCCATAATAAACATTCTTTTCCCACCATGTTTACAAACATGATTAACAATGCCCTCTATACGTATACTTTTGTCAACATAAGATTCCAGTTGAGCAGCTACTTGATCTACAGTAACAACCGCTAATTCTTTTTCTCCAACTTCTTCTTTGTTTTGTTCTTTACTTCCACAAGATACCATAATTGTTGCTATGGCTAGAATTCCAAATACTTTTTTAATCATAATTTCAGGTTTAAAGTTAATAGTTGATTTTTCGACCATAAAGATAGTAAGTATCTTTCAAAAAAGGATGAGCTAGACACTTTTAACATCAACTTAACATCTCGTAAATACAATTTAAAAAGTTGTATTGATTGCCTCTACTGGATTTAGTTTTGCAGCTTTGTTTGAAGGAAAAAAGCCTGCTATAATTCCAATGAATATAGAAAGAAGCAAACCAAGAATTATGTTACCAAGCGTTAAGGTTATCTCTAAATCTATTTTATTACTGGCAATAATACTGCCAATGAAAATAAGTATTAAACCAATAATTCCGCCAATGAGTGAAAGCATAACTGCTTCAAATAAAAACTGGAACAGAATGAATTTTCGTTTAGCACCCAATGCTTTCTGAATACCAATTAAATTAGTTCTTTCTTTAACAGAAACAAACATAATATTTGCAATTCCAAAACCTCCAACCAAAATTGAAAATCCTCCTATTAGCCATCCTGCAACATTAATTACTGCGAATATACTATTGAGGGCAGAATTTAGAATACTCGATTGATTCAATGCAAAATTATCTTTTTGTTTGGGATTAATGGTGCGAACCGAACGTAAAATGCTCCGGAGTTCATCTTTTAGTTCAGATACTGTAACGTTTGGTTTGGCTTTTACCATAATCATTGGGTTGGTATTTTCACTTTTAATATCCATCAAAGATTTGGCATATACTATAGGTAAAATTATCATTTCGTCCAGGCTACCACCACTATTTAAAATATCTTTCCCTTCTTTTTTAATTAATCCGACTACCATAATTTTTCGGCCTTGTATTTTAATTTCTTTTCCAATTGGATTCATTCCTTGAAAAAGATCGAGTGCTACCTGATACCCTATTAAACAAATGTTTTTTCCAGCAACAGATTCAAAAGGAGTAAAATAGCGTCCGTCTTGAAGTTCAAATGCTCTAATTCTTTCAAATTCATGAGAGTTTGCCCAAATAATAGTATTTTCTCTCGTGTTGCTTTTGTATTTTACATTCCGCAAAGTGGAAGCTGCGAAATTTACAATCCCAGCACGATCGGAGCGTTTTTTAATTTGTTCATATTCTTTTTGTGAAGGAACAGGCCGATTTAAATATTCCCACCACTTATATTCTTCGCCCGGAGGTGGAGCCCAAGGCCATTTTTGAACATAAATTATGTCGTCTCCCAAAGAAGACAAACTGTTTTTTATAGTGCTCTCTAAAGAATCCAATACTGTAAATACAGAGATGATAGCAAATATGCCAATGGTAATTCCAAGAAGAGTTAAAAGGGTTCTTAGTCTGTTAACTTTTAGTGCATTTATTGCAAAAAGGAAACTCTCTTTTATCAGTGTTAGAATTAACATATCAAATTTTAAAAGAATTTTAACAAATATACGATATGTGATTTTTTTTTTGGTGTATTATTTATATTTTCGAACAATTATTAGAATAGTTCATAACGTCGGGATTTTGGCGGTCATTTTAACTTATCTAATTCTAATAGTACCAAAAATTTTATTTAATTTTGTAGATTTTAACAAAGAAATGTAGATGAACCATTTAAAGCGAATCAATTCTGCCTTAATTTCGGTTTTTGATAAGGGCAACCTAGAACCGATCATTGGAAAATTAAATAAACTTGGAGTTCATATTTATTCAACAGGTGGAACCAAAGAATTCATCGAAAATTTAGGAGTTAAAGTTACAGCTGTGGAAGATATCACTGATTATCCATCAATTTTGGGAGGAAGAGTAAAAACTTTGCATCCAAAAATTTTTGGTGGAATTTTAGCTAGAAGGGATAATATAACAGACCAGGAGCAGTTAAAGGAATACCAAATTCCTGAGATTGATGTGGTAATTGTTGATTTATATCCGTTTGAAGATACTCTTGCATCTGGAGCAAGCGATCAGGATATTATTGAGAAAATTGATATTGGAGGCATATCTTTGATTCGAGCAGCAGCAAAGAATTTTAAAGATACAGTTATTGTTCCATCAAAAAATCAATACCAGGATTTAATCGATTTGCTTGACGAAAAAAAAGGAGAAACTTCCATAGAAGATCGCAAGAAATTTGCATTAGAAGCTTTTAATATTTCTTCGCATTATGATACTGCAATTTTTAATTATTTTAATTCAGATTTTAACATCCCTGCATTTAAGCAAAGTTCTATATCAGGAAATGAACTTCGTTATGGAGAGAATCCACATCAAAAAGGGACATTTTTCGGAAATTTAGATGATGTTTTTGATCAATTACACGGCAAACAAATATCATATAACAATTTGTTAGACATCGAAGCAGCTGTGCAGCTAATTTCTGAATTTGAAGAAACTACTTTTGCAGTATTAAAGCACAATAATGCTTGTGGTATTGCGTCTCGAAATGATTTAGTAGACGCGTGGAATGATGCATTGGCTGGAGATCCGGTTTCAGCATTTGGTGGAATTCTAATTACCAATCGCGAAGTGAATATGCAAACTGCAATTGAGATTGACAAGATCTTTTTTGAGGTTATAATTGCTCCTTCATATGCTAGTGATGCTTTACAAGTATTAAAGAAAAAGAAAAATCGAATTATCTTAATTCAAAAGATGTTTGATTTCCCCAAAATGCAATATCGTTCAATGCTTCATGGTGCATTGGTTCAGGATAGAGACCTTAAAATGGAAATCGAAGCTGATTTAAAAACGGCAACAAAAAAAGCACCCTCAAAAGAAGAAATAGAGGATTTATTATTTGCGAATAAGCTGGTAAAACATTCCAAATCAAATACAATAGTATTAGCTAAAAATAATCAACTTTGTGCAAGCGGAGTTGGACAAACATCAAGAATTGATGCATTAAGACAAGCCATATCTAAAGCAAAAAGTTTTAAGTTTGATTTAAATGGAGCTGTTATGGCTTCTGATGCTTTTTTTCCATTTGCCGATTCTGTTCAAATTGCTAATGAAGCCGGAATAAAATCGGTAATTCAACCGGGAGGTTCTGTCAGGGATCAGGAGTCTATCGATTATTGCGATAAACATAATATGGCAATGGTATTTACTGGAACAAGACATTTTAAACATTAAAATAAATAGGGATTAATTTAATATAAGAGGAATAATGGGATTATTTTCATTTTTTACACAAGAATTAGCAATGGACTTAGGTACTGCTAATACAATCATTATTCATAATGATAAAATAGTTGTGGATGAGCCATCAATTGTGGCTGTAGAGCAAAGTACAGGAAAATTAGTTGCTATTGGCAAAAAGGCTCGCCAAATGCATGGGAAAACACATGTTAACATTCGTACCATTCGTCCATTAAAAGATGGAGTTATTGCAGACTTTAATGCTGCAGAACAAATGATTCGTGGGATGATTAAAATGATAAATAATAATAAAACCCAGTTATTTGCCCCATCATTGAGGTTAGTGGTTTGTATTCCTTCTGGAAGTACAGAAGTAGAGATGCGTGCTGTTAGAGATTCTTCTGAACATGCTGGTGGTCGTGATGTGTATATGATTTACGAACCCATGGCAGCAGCCATTGGAATGGGAATTGACGTTGAAGAACCTAAAGGTAGTATGGTTGTTGATATTGGAGGTGGTACAACTGAGGTGGCCGTTATTGCTCTTGGTGGTATCGTTAGCAATAAGTCAATTCGAATCGCTGGAGATGCTTTTACTGCAGACATACAGGCTTATATGCGTCATCAACATAATATTAAAATTGGGGAAAGAACTGCCGAAGAAATAAAAATAAATGTAGGCTCTTGTTTAGCTGAATTAGAGAATCCACCGGAAGATTATGTTGTTCGTGGTCCTAATTTAATGACTGCAATGCCTGTAGAAATACCGGTTTCATATCAAGAAATAGCTCATTGTCTGGACAAATCAATCTCGAAAGTTGAAACGGCAATTCTGGGAGTATTGGAACAAACACCTCCTGAGCTATATGCTGATATTGTAAGCGATGGAATATACTTAGCAGGTGGTGGAGCATTAATGCGCGGACTAGATAAACGATTAACTGATAAAATTGGAATTCAGTTTCATGTAGCGGAAGATCCATTGCATGCTGTGGCAAGAGGAACAGGTATTGCACTTAAGAATGCTGATAAACTAACTTACTTAATGAGATAACTTGCAGCGAGGTGAATAGAATATGAGAAGTTTGCTTAATTTTTTATTACGAATACATTTTTTACTTCTATTCATTCTTATCGAAGTTTTTTCGTTCTCATTACTTATAAATAACAATAATTTTCATAAGGCACGTTTTGTGAATTTTACAAGACAATTCGCTGGTAATTATTATCAGAAAACCACAAAATTAAAAGAATACTTATCACTTGCTGAAGAGAATCAAAGATTAGCGGAAGAAAATAATAGACTGTTAAATATTATTGAATCGACTTATAAATCGGATGAAATATTTTTTAGATCAGTGAATGACACTATACTGAATCAACGTTATAGATATACATCAGCAAGGGTTATCAATAATTCGATAAATAAAAAACATAATTTTCTGACCTTGAACAAAGGAGGGCAGCAAGGTTTAAAACCTGAAATGGCGGTTGTATCAAACGGAAGCATTGTTGGAGTTGTAAAAGGAGTATCAAAAAATTATTCTACCGTAATTTCTCTTTTGAATCTTGATTTACGTATTAGTGCCAAAGTAAAGAAAAACGGGTATTTCGGCTCTTTAAATTGGAATGGAGAGGATTATCAGACAGCAATTTTAAAGGAAATACCTTTGCACGCTAACATTCTGGTTGGAGATACGATTATAACCAGTGGGTTTTCATCAATATTTCCTGAAGGAGTATTAATAGGGTTTATTAAAAGTTTTGAGGAGAAAGCTGGAAGCTTCTACGAAATAGAAGTAGACTTATCAACAGATTTTAAAAGTTTAGATAACGTTAGTGTAATTGGAAACTTATTACAGACTGAAATAAAGAATTTAGAACAAGAAACTGAAAACAATGATTAAATCATTACCACGATATATTTTAAGTTTTATAGTTCTTGTATTTTTACAAGTCTTTATCTTGAATAACATTCAGTTTAGTGGTTATATAAACCCTTACATTTACGTACTATTCATATTAGTTTTACCATTCGAAACTCCAAAATGGCTTTTATTGATTGTAGCTTTTGCATTAGGTTTAACAATAGACTTATTTTCAAGTACAATCGGAATGCATAGTTCAGCGACTGTGGTAATGGCTTTTTTTAGACCATATGTTTTAAAAATATTTGCACCAAGAGATGGTTATGAATCAGAGACTTTGCCGCAGTTAAGATATTATGGAGCAAGTTGGTTTTTAAGATATTCAGTATTTTTAATTCTAATCCATCATTTTTTCTTATTTTACGTTGAGGTGTTTAGATTTTCTAACTTTTTTTCCACATTTGCCAGAGCCATTTTAAGTTCTATATTTACAATTATATTAGTATTAATCAGCCAGTATTTTTACAGAAAAGATTCAAGGCTATAATACACTTTAAATAATTTTGCGTGGACTCTTTTGCTAACAGAAGACATATTATTCGTTTTGTTATTATTCTTGTAGGACTTATCTACATTATTAGATTATTCTTGCTTCAGGTTGTAGATAATACATATAAGGTAACCGCTAGCAGCAACGTTCTTAGGTATGTAACTCAATTTCCCGCCAGAGGATTAATTTATGATAGGGAAGGCCGACTTCTTGTATATAATGAAGCAGCTTACGATTTAATGTTAGTTCCTCAGCAACTAGAAGCTTTTGATACAGCAGAGTTTTGCGACATATTGAATGTTTCCAAGGAATATATTGATGAAAACATTAAAAGGGCCAAGGATTATTCACATTATAATTCTTCCATATTCTTAAAACAAGTTTCATCTATAACATATGCTAATCTTCAAGAAAAGTTATACAAATATCCAGGATTTTATGTTCAGGCCAGAACACTTAGAAAATATACTAATGAAAATGGAGCCCATTTATTAGGATATGTTGGCGAGGTAAATGATAAAATCATTGAAAAGGACGACTATTATAAATCAGGAGATTATATTGGAATTAGTGGAATAGAACAATCCTACGAGGAATATTTAAGAGGTGAAAAGGGTGTTAATGTTTATCTTGTTGATGTTCATAATAGAATAAAGGGCACCTATTCAAACGGGCGGTTAGATAAAAAAGCCGAAGTTGGATCGAATATCATTTCTACAATAGATGTTGATCTTCAGTCTTATGGCGAAAAATTGATGAATAACAAAATCGGAAGCATTGTTGCAATAGAACCATCAACTGGAGAGATATTGGCTCTTGTTTCTGCCCCAACCTATAATCCTGAATTATTAGTTGGAAGAATAAGAACAAAAAACTATGTGAATTTAATGTCGGATACTTTAAAACCTTTATTTAACAGAGCACTCATGGCACAGTATCCTCCAGGTTCAACTTTTAAAATCATTAATGGATTAATTGGATTACAAGAGAAAGTACTTTGGACTTCGACAGAGCATGATTGTGCAGGCGCATATTATTCTGGAAGGATGCGTGTTGGGTGCCATATTCACCGTTCTCCTTTGGATTTTATTGAATCTATTCAAATGTCATGCAATACTTATTATTGTAATGTATTCAGATCTATCCTAGATAATAAGAAGTATCCTACCATTAGAGAATCATTCGATCAATGGAGAGAATATGTTATGTCATTTGGTTTTGGACAATATTTAAACAGTGATTTTAGCAATGAATTAAAAGGTTTGGTACCAACGAAACAAACATACGATAGGGTTTATGGAGAGAAAGGGTGGAGATCACTAACCTTGGTTTCAATGGCAATCGGGCAGGGAGAATTGGGAACAACTCCATTACAAATGGCTAATATGACAGCTGCCATTGCTAATAGAGGATATTATTATACTCCACATATTGTTAAAGAAATTGAAGGGGATTATAGTTTGGATGACAGATTTTACCAAAAGAATTATACTAAAATTGATTCAAATTATTTTAATATTGTGATTGAGGGAATGGATTTGGCAGTCAATGGAGAACCAGGGAGTGGCAGCACAGCTCGTACAGCTCATTTAGAGGATGTCGTTGTATGTGGTAAAACAGGGACTGCTGAAAATCCTCATGGAGAAGATCATTCTATTTTTATTGCTTTTGCTCCTAAAGACGATCCCAAAATAGCAATTGCAGTATATATTGAAAATGGAGGTTTTGGGGGAACCTGGGCAGCACCTACAGCAAAATTGATGATTGAAAAATACTTAAATGATTCTATATCTGTTCCGTGGTGGGAACAATATGTATTAAATGCAGAAATAAATTACAATGCAGAGACGGATAAACCTTTGGAGTAATATTGACTGGCTTGCAGTAACAATTTATCTGGTTCTGGTATTTCTGGGATGGGTAAATATTTATGCAGCAGTTTATAATGAAGAACATCATAGTATTTTTGATGTAACACAGCGTTATGGAAAACAATTGATTTGGATTTCGGCTGCTATTGTTATTGCATTTTTAGTTTTTATTATTGACATCAACTTTTATTCATATTTTGCCTACCTGGTATATGGCGTTATGATTTTTCTTTTGCTTGCTGTGTTAATTTTTGGTTTAGAAGTTCATGGGGCCAGATCATGGTTTCAAATTGGAAATATACGAATACAGCCCTCAGAATTTGCCAAAATTGCTACAGCTTTGGCCCTGGCGCGTTACTTAAGCACCTTTAATGTTCAGTTAAACACTTTTAAAACATACTTAAGAGTTGCTGCAATTATTTTAGTTCCTGCTTTTTTGATTTTATTGCAAAATGATACTGGATCTGCCTTAGTTTATTTTGCTTTTATTATGGTTCTTTATAGAGAAGGTATTTCTGCAAGTGTTTTGCTTTTGGGCTTTTTTGTTATTGTATTATTTATTCTAGCTTTGATCTTAGAAAAACTAATCATCATATCGCTATCTATTGGTGTAGTGTTTATCATTTTTTGGATTCTTAATAGAAAATTTAAGAATGTAGCTCTGGGATTTGGAATTTTAATGGCATCATCAGCCATATTATATGGACTTAATGAGTTTTTAGTTTTAGGATTATCGTACTATTACATCATGCTATCAGCTCTTGGGTTTTCTGCATTGGTATACATCATTCTTTCAATTAGATACAAAGTAAGAAGTGTTATTTTATTACTCGTTTTTTTGTTAGGATCAATAATCTTTACTTTTTCGGTAGATTATGTTTTTAATAACTTTCTGGAAGAACATCAACAAAAAAGAATTAATGTAGTTCTTGGTTTAGAATCAGATCCATACGGGGTAGAATATAATGTAAATCAATCAAAGATTGCAATTGGTTCAGGAGGGTTTTCAGGAAAAGGATTTTTGCGGGGAACCCAAACAAAATTTGATTTTGTTCCTGAACAGAGTACAGATTTTATATTTTGCACAATTGGCGAGGAGTGGGGATTTGTAGGAACTTTCTTTGTTCTGGGATTATTTATCTTCTTCTTATACAGGCTAATTGGAATAGCAGAAAGACAGAGGTCTAGTTTTAGTCGAATATATGGTTATGGAGTCGTATCCGTTCTTTTCTTTCACATTGCAATTAATATTGGAATGACCATAGGATTGGTTCCAGTTATCGGAATTCCATTACCATTTTTTAGCTATGGGGGATCTTCTTTATGGGGATTTACTATAATGCTATTTATATTCTTAAGACTGGATGCGAGCAGACTGGAAATGCTTGGTTAAAACCCTTAAATCTTTAAATTAGAAAACTCCTTTGTGATTTCATATTTATATTTCGGGTACTCAAATACAGGAAATCTGCTCTCAGTTTCGCCAATGGTATATCCCCAAATTGAATCGTAATCCTTACTATCTTCGCCCATTTTTTCCAGTTGACGAAGGTATTCTCCAATAGGTTTTGATTCTACAATGACAACCTCATCCATTTGATGAATGATTGGACTGTGAGTTCTTGTTGAATCATGATCGAATTTTAGAATTCTTCTCCCTCTTCTGGTAATACCTATGGTTCTAAAAGTTAAGCTTTTCCCTACTCCGGGTAAATTAATTACATTACGATCTGTTGCAAGAAATGGTAAATCTTCCTGATCACGCAAGTAATTAATATTATCAATCATATGACTGGCGTTTAAAGGATAGGTTTTTATCAACTCAATGTATTTTTGCGGTATTCGTCCAATTCTTTTTTCTTCGAGTTGTTCCTGCACTGCTCTGGCGTTCGTTGCAAAGTTGTGATAGTTTTCCATATATCCTTTTACGGAGAACGTATAATATGTAATAACTCCAATATCATTTAGCACTTTTCTAAGCTTATTTGTATGTCCTCTTCTGGACGAAGCTGCCGTAAATACATGTTGATTGGTTAAAGTCCAGCCAGCTTTTACAATTTTCTCAATTCCCTGGTTGACTTCGGGAGTTACTTCCATGGCAGATTCAAAGTGAGTTTGAATCACAAATTGCTTGATACCAATTTTGGATGCTTTATCTTTAAATTCAGTTAAGATCTTAATGAGATCATTGGTTATTCTTTGTGGCAGATAAACAGGTAGTCTTGTTCCTAGGCGAACCCTTAACATTTCTGCATACTTTTTGCCGTCATCAAGCGATTCATTCCTTTGTTTCTTTCTAGCAGCCATTTCGTAAACTGCATCAAGAATCTTTTTCAGAGACTTATCGGAACTCATTAGAGCATCACCTCCTGTAATAAGAATATCTCTCAGCTGGGTATCTTCTTCGTAATACCTTAAAAGTCGTTCAAGTTTTGCAGGCCATTTTTCTGTTGGTTCCAATTTGTCCAGGTCGAAATTCAGGTTTCCCCTTTGAAAATCATACATACGTTGACATGACGCACATAATCCTCCACATGCTCTTCCCATTGAATCCGGGATAAGAATTCCTTTTCCGCAAATGGATGTTCATTTAAATAAATAAGAGGATTATTTTAAAATAACATAAGGATTCCTTATTTTTACTTTTATTAAACTGAATGTGATGTCCGGATTCTCGAGAACGTTGCGATTTTATATCCTC
>PKTC01000300.1 GCA_002869305.1 Marinilabiliales bacterium | reverse complement strand
TATTTTTAAAGGATACTATATTGTAAAAAATAAATCAAATCAGGCCATAGATTCTGTATTTATTAACTATAGTTCTGGCATTGACTTAAAAAGATTTGAATTCGAAAAAGCTTTTGAAATCGTATTTGAAGATAAAGAACTTGAGTTTAGAATATGTAAGTTTAGTGAGCCATTAATGCCTGGTGATTCCATCAAAATTAATATCGAATTAGATATGATCACAGAAGGATTCAGAAATAATGGTTCCAACAGACGCTTACTTTATAATGGTACATTTCTTACAAGTAATTCTCTTCCAACACTTGGTTATAATGAAGGATTTGAACTAACAGACGAGAAAAAAAGAGAGAAATATAATTTGCCGGAGAAGCAGCTTATTGCTAAGATGACTGACAGTAGTGCCTTGAAAAATACTTATATTTCGAACGATGGTGATTGGATCAGGTTTGAAACTATTGTAAGCACTGTTCCCGAACAAACTGCAATTGCCCCTGGGTATTTATTGAAAGAATGGGAAGAAAATGGTCGAAAATACTTTCATTATAAGATGGATAATAAAATCTTAAATTTTGCTGCCTGGTTATCTGCAGACTATGAAATTTATGAGGATAAGTGGAATGATATTGATTTAGCTATTTATTATAATAAAGGGCATGAATACAACATCGAAGATATGATGAAAGCCATGAAAATGTCTTTGGATTATTACACGGAGAACTATAGTCCTTTTCAATATAAACAGCTTAGAGTATTCGAATTTCCAAGATTTTCCAGTTTTGCACAATCTTTCCCGAATATGATTCCTTTTAGTGAGAGTATTGGTTTTATTGCCAAAGTTGAAGGTGAAGATATTAATTATCCATTTTGGGTAACTTCGCACGAGGTAGCTCACCAGTGGTGGGCGCATCAAGTAATTGGCGCCAATGTTGAAGGATCAACCATGATGTCGGAAATTCTATGTCAATATTCATCGCTACAAGTCATTGAAAATGCATACGGAAAAGACAAAATACATGATATAATCAAGTACGACATGGATAGCTACTTAACAGGAAGAGGTACTGAACCACATTATGAACCTCCTTTATTAAAAATGAGGCATGATCAGGGTTATTTATACTACAAAAAAGGAAATGTCGTAATGTATGCTCTTGCAGATTATATTGGAGAAGATAAAATTAATGAAGCTTTAAAGCGTTTTATAGCAGATTATGCTTTCCAGGAAGCTCCTTTTGTAACATCATTGGAATTTATTGAATATATAAAAGAAGTTACGCCCGACTCCTTGCAATATATAATTCATGATATGTTCGAAACCATAACACTTTACGAAAATAAAGTTTCTGAAGTTGATTATGAAGAATTAGAAGATGGGATGTATAAGGTTATGTTTACAGTTGAATGTCAGAAGTTTAGGGCTGACAGTCTTGGTGGAGAAAATGAGATTCCTGTAAATGACTACATTGATATTGCAATCTTTTCAAAAGAAGTAAATGATAGTACCAAAAAGGAAGAGGAAATTTTCTTGCAAAAATTCAAGATTCAAGAAAATAAGAGAGCCTTTGAGTTCGTTATTGACTACAAACCAAGTAAAGTAGGAATAGATCCTTATTATAAATTAATTGACAGACATAAAGATGATAATACAAAATCAACTGCAATTATTACAACATAATTATTAACGATGCTTAAGCAACTGCTGCCCCAGATTTGAAAAACAGTCATTTTCTATTACTCTATCTATCAAATCGAAGGGCAGCATTTTTTATTTTTCTTGAATAATTTTATCTTTAAATAAAAATGAAAAATTCGAAACTTATCATTCTTTTTCTGTTAATTTTTACCTCATGTCAACTATTATCTGAGAAAAATGACGAAAAAAATGCCGATACACGAATTATTAAATCCTATTACAAAAAAAGTGGAGCTCTAAAGTCGGAGATTACGGTTAAAGATAATAAAAAGAATGGTCCTGCTAAAAAATATTACCCAAGCGGAGAAGTACATACTGTGGTAAATTATGTCGATGGAATTAAAGATGGCGAAACTGTTTGGTATTATAAAAATGGTCAACCCTACCGTGTTACTCCTTATAGTAATGGAAAAATGCACGGTTTACGTAAAAAGTATTATGAGAATGGAACACTTCAGGCCGAAATACCATACGAGAATGGTGATTTGGTTGAAGGAACCAAAGAGTTTAAGCAAGATGGTAGTTTGATAAGTCAGGATGCCAGGATAATTTTTGAAACAATTGATCTCCTAAAATCTGATAATAAATATACTTTAAAAATAAGGCTTTCGGAGAAATCATCTAAACTTGAATTCTTCGAAGAAAAAACAGCTACAAATGGAAATAAAATACTTGTTCCGATTAAAGCTAATCTGTCAGGAACAGCAAAATTAGAATATTACTTACCACTTGGAAGTTTCAAAATGAGTGTTCTTAAAATTTATGCCAAATATGAGACTAGATTGCGAAATCCGGTCTTAATAAAATCGTCGTTCAATTTAGCAATTGAAAATAGATAATTTAACTAGTTAATAACTTTTAATCTTTGTTTTAGCTCATAACTGTCAGGTACAAATTTTAGTCCCTCCAGGAGAATGGTTTTTGCTTTTTTTGTATTTCCCTTTCGGAAATAATATACTGCTGCAGAGGAATACAATCTGGTAATGTTATAATCATAATTCGAATAATGTTCATGTTTTTTGATTAGTTCTTTCAATTTTGCATGATACAATAAGGCTTCACTTAAGTTTCCCTCTTCATAATTTTGTATAGTTGTATACAAATATGCATCACAAACCATATCATTATAGGTGTTATTATTCTTCAGTGCTGGGTATTTTTCAGCATAATCTACAAGAGATTCTAATTTCTCATTTGTGAGCACCAATGATTCCATTTTATTAGCTAAAGCATAAATAAACATGGTTTGCAGGTCTAAATGATCTGGTCTAATTTGTAATGCTTTCTCAATATAAGGAAATGCTGATTCATATCTTTCATTACGAATAAATAAGCGAGCCTTTTCATAGTTATAAATAAAAGAAATTTCATTTTTAATCTCTTCGTCATTTAATTTCTCATATAATTTGAAAAAAATGGCGTCATATAATTCATAGTTACCTTTATAATCTAACTGGTTCTGAGTTATTCTGCCAAACTCACCTATAATCTGTTCCTGGGTAATACCGTAATTTGTATATCTGGCAATTTTGTATAAAAAGTCAACATATTTGATATCCGAAAAATCATGTTTATCAATAACCAAAGCTGCTGAATAATATAGTAAATAGGCAATTTTTTCTGAAGGATAAAACAAATAAGCCTTTTCCAATTCGTAAAATGCTTCTTCGAACTTTTGATTTTGAAATTGAATAACCGCCTCATTATAATACTGTATTCCTACCATCTCTTTTAATGTCACATCTTCTTCCTTGAAATAATACTTATTAAATAATTCTTCTGTACTGTAAGAGGCATACTCACTAGCTGTTATTAACTTATTATCAAGAAGATGATCCACATAGTTTTGTTTAAAATTCTCATTAAAAATAAAATAACCTTTCACAGGATTGGTTGTTTCAACTAATATTGATTCAGTTTGTGGGTAAGTAATCAAGTAGGCATGAATAGGTGACAATTTAATTTTATAAGGAATTTTTAGTTCATCGAAAATTAAACCATATAAGATCGAACCCGTAACACAATTATAATAACCATTATTAAAGATTTTAGAGAAATTTGTATTCATTTCATATTTCTCCAGATATTTATTATGAATCAGGTTATAGTAGTATTTTACCTTTTTCTTTTCAGGTTTATTATAGTTTTTATCTTCACGAAGTTCTTTAGTATAATCTAAAAAACTTGTAAGTCTAATCTCATATTGTTGTTTAGTAATATTCTCATCTTTTGCCAAAAATAATTTAATGAAACTACTATTGTCTTCACTAAAATATTCATTAAATGCTTCTTCTTCCAATTCAGAATGATAAGTAATTTCATTAAAATAAACTAGAGTGTCAAATACCTCTGTGTCTTGCGAAAATAGTTTTAAACATGCTGTTAGGAATAATAAAGCAGCTAAGATTAAATGCCTTTGTATCATTTTCTAATATGTTAATAACACTTAAAGATGTAAAAAAATCAAGAAAGATTATATAAAAACTTAAGTTAATTTATAATGATCATATTTAAACATCTAAAAATTAAAATAAAAACTAAAATATCAAAGAACCTTTAATTGATTAATATTAATCAATTAAAGGTTCAAATTATAAAAGTTAGGTGCCTTCTTTATTCGTATCTTAAAGTCTGTGCCGGATTTAACATTGCTGTTCTGTAAGCTCTATAAGTAATAATTATCATTGCTAATAGTAAAGTTAAAATACCTGACAATATATATATTCCCCAGTTCGTATTTATATGCTTTGAATAACTTTCAAGCCAGTTTGTAGTAAAATAATATGTGATTGGCCACGATATTGCGTTAGCTACTAGCAACAACCATAGAAATTCCTTAGCCATTAAGCCAACAATTGCATTGGCTGAAGAACCAAGAGCTCTTCTTATACATATTTCTTTGGTGCGTTGTTCAGCCAAAAATGATGTTAGTCCCACCAATCCCATACTAGCAATTATAATTGCTAGAATTGTTAACATTACTGAAAATCTACCAAATCTTAACTCATCATCATACAGATCATCTAATTGCTGATCGAAAAACTGATACTCAAAAGGACGCGTTGGTACAAACTCTTTCCATGTATTTTCAATATGTTTTAATACTTCCTGATAGTTATTAGAACTGAATCGTATTGAAATTATTCTTGCGCCAGCCTCAGGACGACGGAACATATCCAGAACAAACTTATTTACAGGACGGTGAAGTGACATCGCGTTAATATCTTTGAAAACACCGATTACGCGTTCACCGCCATTGCCACCAAAAGATACCTTTTTACCAATGGCTTCTTCATTTGACCATCCCAAATCCCTAGCCATAGTTTCATTAATCATGACAGCACTTATGGTATCACTTAGAAAATCACGTGAAAATGCCCTTCCTTCAACTACTTTAATATCAAATGTTTCAACAAAATCCCAATCTACGTGCAATGCTGGAATCCAAAAATTTTGTCCAGGAGTTAATCCTTCAATTTCGAAAGGCCAGGTGTTATAATTTATCCCAAGATAATCTCTTGCACCACTGACATAATCAATATCTTTATGACTTAAAAGTTCTTGTTTGAAAGCTTCTTGATTTCTAAATAACGGACCTACTCTGCTAATATTAATAATATGATCTTTTTTAAATCCCAGATCAACATTTCGCATAAATTTTAACTGAGAAAATACGACCATACTACCAATAATTAAACTTATTGAAATTGAAAATTGAATAATAACAAGTACTTTCCTTGCAATTCCTGATTTAGCACCATTTCTCATTGCCCCTTTTAATACTTTCAATGGTCTGAATGATGATAAAATAATAGCAGGATAAATACCAGCTATCAATCCCACTACAAATGCTACAGTTAAAATAAAAGAAAGAATTTTTAACTCTACTAAGAAAGATGGAGTTATTATTTTTCCAGTAAAATTATTAACTCCGGGAAGTAACAATTCAACAATAATTATTGCTACCAACATTGCAATAAAACTTTGTACCACAGCCTCACCTAAAAACTGAAAAATTAAACTTCTTCTTTGACTCCCAAATACTTTTTTTATTCCAATCTCCTTTGCTCTACCAGCCGAACTCGCCGTTGCAAGATTCATAAAATTTATACAAGCTAAGGCTAAGATAATTATAGCAACAACGGATAAAATGTAAATATAAACTGAGTTACTGTTAGGATGCATTTCGAACATATGATGTGATTTCAAATGCAAATCTGTAAGTGCTTGTAAATATAAAGTTACATCTGCATCCCGAAAATCGTCATAATGATTGTTGTAAAACTCAGGAAATTTTTCATCAAGTATTTCTGGATTAATACCATCGTGAAGTTTAATGTACGTCCAACAATCATTCTGAATCCATGTTTGTGGTAATTGACCATTTCTATTAAATTGACGCAGAGTATTTAAAGAACCTAATAAGTCAATCTTAAAATGTGATTGCGTTGGTAAATCTTTTATTACACCTGTTACTTCAAAATTTAAACCTTCTTCTACCCTTAACACCTTTCCTATCGCCTGTTCTTCACCAAAATATCTCTTTGCAGTTGATTCAGTAATAACAATTGTACCCGGATTATCTAATGCAGTTTCAGGATCACCTTCAATAAAAGGAAATGTAAAAATATCGAATACTGTTGAGTCAGCCAACAAAAAACGAGACTCGTTAAAACGAACTACTTCATCTTCACTTTTTTGGTAATCGAAAAACCATTGATTTCTTAATTGATTATGAAATCGAACCTGCTTGTCAACCAGTCCCGGATAATCTGAAACTATTGCTGGTCCAGCCGGGAAAGATAATGTTGCAGCATCTTCATTAACATCATTATTATTATACAATCTATTTACGCGATAGATATTATCAGCATGTTCGTGGTATTTATCATATTTAATTTCATCATCAATATACAGAACAATAAAGATAAAACTCGCCAGGCCAATTGCCAGTCCTCCAATATTAATGATTGAATAATTCCAATACTTAAGAATATT
This sequence comes from Marinilabiliales bacterium, assembly GCA_002869305.1. Taxonomy (GTDB): domain Bacteria; phylum Bacteroidota; class Bacteroidia; order Bacteroidales; family UBA12077; genus UBA12077. The sequence continues at coordinate 5,891 of PKTC01000300.1, read as the reverse complement.
CCTTAATGCAATTTTTAAGTTAAATCTGAACATTTTATTGCCATTTTCTACGTATTACTTCTTTAATTACTTTCGATAAGTTATAAAAAATAACTATTCGTACCTTAGAGTTTGAGCAGGATTTAGCATCGCCGTTCTATATGCTCTATATGTAATAATGATCATTGCTAAAATTAATGTAAGAATACCTGAAATAAAGTAAATTCCCCAAATTGTATTTATATGTTTCGAATAACTTTCAAGCCAATTCGTTGTAAAATAATATGTAATTGGCCATGATATCGCATTTGCCACTAACAAGAGCCATAAAAACTCTTTAGCCATTAAACCTACAATTGCATTTGCAGATGAACCAAGAGCTCTTCGAATTCCAATTTCTTTGGTACGCTGTTCAGCTAAGAATGAAGTTAGCCCTACTAATCCCATGCTAGCAATTATTATGGCTAAAATGGTTAACATGAGTGAGAATCTACCAAATCTTAATTCATCACCATACAAATCGTCTAATTGCTGATCAAAAAACTGATACTCAAAAGGCCGTGTTGGTACGAACTCTTTCCATGTATTCTCAATATGCTTAAGTACTTCCTGGTAATTATTTGAACTAAATCGAATGGATACAACTTGTGCAAAAACTTCTGGCCTGCGGAACATGTCTAATATGAACTTATTCACAGGTCGATGTAATGACATGGCATTAAAATCTTTATACACACCAATTACTCTTTCATCTCCATCCCGCGAAGTTATGCGTTTCCCAATAGCTTCGCTATTACTCCATCCCAGATCTTTGGCCATTGTTTCATTAATCATAACCGCAGCGGTTGTGTCGCTTGGAAACTCTCTCGAGAAGGCTCTTCCCTCTACCACTTTAATATCGAAGGTTTCAATAAAATCCCAATCGACCATAAATGTTGGAATATAAAATCTCTGACCAGGAGTTAATCCTTCAACTTCATAGTCTCGGGTATTATGATTAATTCCAAGATAATCTTCAGCACCTGTAACATAATCAATATCCTTATGACTTAATAATTCTTGTTTAAATGCTTCGTAGTTTCTAAATAGAGGACCAACTCGTTGGATATTTATAATATGATCTTTCTTGAATACTAGCTCTGCATTACGTAAGAAGTTTAACTGGGCAAATACTACCAAACTACCTATTATAAGACTAATAGAAATTGAGAATTGAACAATTACAAGCACTTTCCTTGCTGTTCCGGATTTTGCACCACTTTTAAGAGAACCTTTAAGAACCTTCAGAGGTTTAAACGAAGAAAGTACAAATGCAGGATACGTTCCAGCTATTAGACCAACTAAAAATGCAACTCCTAAAATAAAACCTAAAATTTTTAATTCTACTAAAAACGAAGGAGTAATTAGTTTCCCTGTAAAATTGTTATAGCCCGATAAAAGAAATTCAACGATTAATATGGCTATTAACATGGCAAAAAAGCTTTGCACAACAGCTTCTCCTAAAAATTGAAATACCAAACTTCTTTTCTGACTGCCAAATACTTTTTTAATGCCAATCTCCTTCGCCCTTCCTGCCGAACTTGCAGTTGCAAGATTCATAAAGTTGATGCATGCCAAAATTAAAATAATGGCAGCTACAATAGATAAAATATATACATATACAATGTTGCTGTTTGGTCGCATCTCATATACATGATGTGATTTTAAATGAATATCAGTTAAAGCTTGTGTATATAAGGTAACATCAGCATCTTGCAAATCGTTGTAATGATTCTCATAAAATTCAGGAAATTTTTCATCCAGCATTTTAGTATCAATCCCATCATGCAATTGAACGTATGTCCAACATGGATTCCAAATCCAAGTTTGAGGGAATTGTCCATTCCCAAAAAATTGTTTAATCGTATTCAATGATCCTAAAATATCAATCTTAAGATGCGACTGTGTAGGTAAATCTTCAATTACTCCAGTAACTTCAAAATTAAGACCTTCTTCAACTCTTAAAACCTTCCCTATAGCAGGTTCATCGCCGAAATATCTTTTCGCAGTTGATTTTGTAACTACAATTGTTCCTGGATTATCTAGGGCGGTTTCTGGGTCACCCTCAATAAAGTTAAAAGTAAAAATATCGAATACAGTAGAGTCCGCAAGCATAAAATGCGGCTCATTAAAACGAATTATTTCTTCTTCATTTTTTTGATAATCGAAAAACCATTGGTTTCTTAACTGATTAAAAAATCTTACCTGATTTTTAACTATATTAGGATAATCAAGGACCATTGTTGGTCCAGCGGGGAAAGACAATGTGGCAGCATCCTCATCCACATCGTTGCTATTATATAATCTATTTACTCTATAAATCGTTTCTGCATTTTCATGGTATTTGTCATATTTTAATTCATCATCTATATACAATACAATAAAAATAAAACTAGCTAATCCAATAGCTAATCCGCCAATATTTATAATTGAATAATTCCAGTACTTAAGGATGTTCCTTAATGCAATAATTAGGTTATGTTTAAACATTTTGTTGTTATTTTATAGTTTTTAGAGTTGTGACAAACTATATTCCAAATATTTCAAAATACTCATTAACAATTGTTTAAATATCAAAATTATTTGTGTGAAACGTTCGAATATGAACACCGATGTTCATTAATGCACTATAAAAAAAGGGTGTCAAATTTGACACCCCCTTTACAATTTAGTTAGTCTCATTCTACCCTAAGTGATTCAGAAGGATTTGTATTAGCTGCTTTCCATGCCTGGAAACTAACCGTAATAAAGGTTATTGTTACAGTTATAATTCCTGCTAAAAGAAAAATAAATAGTCCTAGATTAGTTCTATATACAAATTGTTGCAACCAATCTCTCATAAAATAAAATGATAGCGGAAATGCGATCAATATTGAAATGGAAACCAAAATTAAAAACTCCTTAGAAACCAACTTAACAATTGTTCCTTCAGATGCACCAACCACTTTTCGTATACCTATCTCTTTGGTCCGTTGTTCAACTGTGTATGATGCCAAGCCAAATAATCCAAGACAAGCAATTAGTATAGCTAACACTGTGAACAAGGTAAAGATGAATCCTCTATTTTCATCAGCATTAAATTGTTCATTAAATCTTTCCGATAAAAACGAATATGTAAAGGGTTGTTCGGGGAATATTTAATTCCATTGACTCTCTATATATCGAATGGTTCCTTGAACATCCTCATCACCAAGTTTTGCATAAACAACGCGATTATTATTTTGATATATCAGCATTAATGTTTCTATTTCGTTATACATGCCTCTTTGATGGTAATCTTTCATTAATCCAACGACTGTGGCCTTTAAATAGTCTGTTCCATCACGGCCTTGTAATTCTACTTTCTTACCTAATGGCTCGTTCCAATTTAAACGTTTTGCCATCGTTTCATTTACAATCACACCTAGCAAAGTGTCAGAAGGCATATCTTCCTGGAAATCTCTACCTTTTAGCATAGTAATTCCGAGAGCTTCAACAAAATCATGATCTACTGCCGCCATATTTATACCTCTTTGCTGCATACCGTCATCTGTTTCTACATTAAAGAGTGATTTGCCAGATCCTTCTCCAACTCTTGAACTCGTTCAAGCTACATACTTAATATTTGGATTTTCTAACAATGCTTGCTTTAGAACCGGGTATTTGTTTCTCATTTCCCGATTGGAAATTTCAAGACTAATCACATTATTCATATCATAGCCCAAGTCCTTTGTTTTAAGGTAATTTAATTGCTTGTATACAACTAAAGTTGAAACAATCATTGCAACAGAAATTGTAAATTGTATAATAACCAACACTTTTCTAAATAAAATACCTGCAGAACCTTTGGTGATTTCTCCTTTCATAACAGATACCGGACTAAACCTTGATAAATAAAATGCTGGATAACTTCCGCCAAAAATCCCTACCATCAAGATTACTGCCAAAACACTTATAAATACTACTGGTGTATACAATACATCTATATCAAATGATTTTCCTGCCAATTGGTTAAATTGAGGTAATAATAGTACTACCAATATCAAGCTTAGTACAAGTGAAATAAAAGTTAACACCGTTGATTCAGTAAGGAACTGCAGAATTAATCCACCTCTGTGTGAACCAACAACTTTTCTCAATCCAACCTCACGTGCTCTTTTAGTAGAACGAGCCGTTGCTAGATTCATATAGTTCATTGCAGCAATTAGAATCAAAAACAAGGCAACTATACCAAAGATAATTACATAAGCTATGCTTCCTGTTGGTTCAGGTTCACTTCCGCTTGTGGATCTCAAATGAATATCAGCAATAGGCTCTAAAATATATTCAATGCTAATACCCATTCTCTCAAATATTTCGGCCATGTAATTACCATACATCTCCTTAATCTTCAATTCGAATTCTTTATAATCTAAATCTTCTGGAAGTAATAAATAAGTAAAGACACCGAAGTTACCCCAACTGCCCATCTCTTCAGGAAGACTTTTACGTGAAGCCATCGCATCATACCTGTAATGTGAATTAAATGGGATATTCTTTATAACACCCGTTACCTTATACGCTTCATCCCCTGACACAAGAGTTTTACCCATGGGATCTGTATCTCCAAAATATTTAGCTGCGATATTTTCAGTTAATACGATGGTATTCGGCTCCATTAAGGCATTTTCAGGATTCCCTTTTATAAATTCATAAGTGAAAATATCGAATATTGTTGTATCGACATAAACAAAGTTCTCTTCGTAAAATTCTTTATCCTCATAATTGAAAACAGCTCGCTGAAAAGGTATAAATCGAACAAATGATTCTACTTCCGGATAGTCTTCAACTACCTGCGGTCCGAAAGGAATTTGAGCTACAATCCAGGTAAATTCATCATCGGTTTCTGTTATATGAGACGAAACACGATAAATTCTATCCACATTTTCATGATATCGATCGTAACTAACCTCATCAGCTATGTAGATAATTAGAAATAATGCACTGGCAATTCCTATTGTTAAACCAAGAATATTTAAACTACTATAACCGAAATCTTTAAAGATATTTCGGATGGCTGTTTTGAAAAGATTTTTAAACATATATTTAAATTATTTATTGATTACGAAACTATTCGTACAAATCTAAAACTTAATTACTATTAAATCAACATTAAAAAAGTTAAATAAAAGTTAAAGTCAGTATGTAAGCGTGTTATTATCATTTTCCCAATACGAATAGATAACATTATCAGAATTCGTGCCGAATATGATTATTACCTTGTCTATGAGATTATTAAGCAAAAGTGTGTTATGAATTTAGTGCACAATACTGTACATAGTTGTACTATTTCGAACATCTTAGATAGATCAAACTAAGAAAATTACTATTCATACCTCAATGAATCAGCTGGATTTGTATTAGCCGTATTATAAGTTGCTATCCCTACTGTAAGTATTGTCAATACAGTCAATCCTAAAATTACAATTAAAAAAACCCAAATGCTGAGTTCCGTTTTATAAACAAAGTTATTCAGCCATTTTTGTAGGAAGTAATATGAAATAGGAACTGATAAAATAAACCCTACAAAAACCAAAACAAGATAATTTTTTATCATTAAAGCAATAATCGCATATGAATTAGCTCCATTCACTTTTCTTATGCCAATTTCTTTTGTTTTTTGCTTTATTGATAATATGGATAATCCCAGCAAACCCATGGAAGCGATAATAATTGAAAGAATAGTAAAGTATTTTATAAATGTAGCCGTTCTTTTATCGTTATTGTAAGAGTTTGAAATTACATCTTCAACAAAATCATGCCTGAAAGGCATATCATCTCCTGCAAATTCGTACCATTTGGCTTCCAGAAATTTTAATGTTTCATCTCTATTTTCTTTTTTTATTTTAATTGAT
>PKTC01000028.1 GCA_002869305.1 Marinilabiliales bacterium | reverse complement strand
AATCTTGTGTATTTGAATCAGAATCTTTTAATGTTGCCATGTAGAAAACAATTGGTTTATATAAATTTTCAGGTATTTCGTAAGCAATTATTACATGGTAATGTGCACGATCCTGGAGCAGCCATGCTCGGAGGTATTTGTGGTCACGCAGGATTATTTTCAACCGCAAATGATTTAGCTAAAATTATGCAAATGTATTTGAATGGTGGTAGTTACGGAGGAACGAAATTCTTTAATCCGGAAACAATCGATTTATTTACAACAAGTCCTTTTTTAGATAATTATAACAGGAGAGCACTTGGTTTCGATAAACCACAAATGGACTATGAAAAAGAAGGACCAACCTGCAAATGCGTATCTGGCGTTAGCTTCGGTCATACCGGTTTTACTGGAGCCATAGCATGGGCTGATCCGGAAGAACAAATCGTATATATTTTCTTATCTAATAGAATACATCCTGATCAGGATAATACGAAACTGATAAAAATGAATGTCCGTACAGATATTCAACAGGCAATCTATGATGCAATAATTAAATAAAAGATAATTTACAAGGAGTAAATTTTAATCTTACTTGCAAACGTTTGCATCTGCACATTCAATGATATTTTAATCATTTTAATAAAAAATCCGACATTAAAAGGTGAATTAATTCCAATTGAATTTAGTACCTTCAATGCTTTATTAGCATTACAGGTAAATGATTAAGTCAATATTTTATAGTATTATACAATGAAAAAAAGATTTTCTATTCTAACAATTTTCTTACTGGTATTTTGCAGTTCGATATTTGCTCAAACAATACAAAGAGAGTATATAGGAATTAAAAAAAGGAATGGACTTCTTGAGATTGAAACCAGCGATGGTAAATATTTAATAAAGCCTTATAATGAAAAAATAATTGAAACCTCTTTTATCCCAGATGGAGAAATGTATAATTCAAGTTCTCATGCTGTTGTTTTTAATCCAAAGAATATAAATACTGCAGTAACAGAATTTGCAGATTCAGTCATTTTAAAAACACCTGGGATCAAGGTTATTATTGCTAAAGAACCTTTCGATATAAGTTATTACTATGGAAACAAAATGATTATTTCAGAAAAAAGAGGATACTCAAAAAACGATGATTTTGAAATTTTAAGTTTCGATCTTACCGAGGATGAAATGTTATTTGGTGGAGGTGCTCGTGTCTTAGGAATGAACCGAAGGGGAAATCGTTTGCGGTTGTACAATAGAGCACACTATGGTTATACAACACACTCAGAACTTATGAATTTTACTATGCCTATAGTAGTTTCTTCTAAAATGTATTCTATACATTTTGATAATGCCCCTATTGGATTTCTGGATTTAGATAGTAAGAATGATAACACACTTTCTTATGAAACAATCAGTGGCAGAAAAACTTATCAAGTCATAGTTGGAGACACCTGGGAAGATTTAGTAGATCAGTTTACTAATTTAACAGGTAAGCAACCATTGCCTCCACGCTGGGCATTTGGAAACTTCTCAAGTCGCTTTGGATATCACTCAGAAAAAGAAACTCGTGAAACTGTCAATAAATTTTTGGAGGATTCAATTCCATTAGATGCTGTAATCATTGATATCTACTGGTTTGGCGCTGATATTAAGGGGCATATGGGTAATTTAGAATTCTTAAAAGATTCGTTCCCAAGTCCTAAAAAGATGATGGATGATTTTAAGAAAATGGGGGTTAAAACAATTCTCGTAACTGAACCATTTATTCTAACCACCTCAAAACGTTGGGATGAAGTAGTTGAAAAAAAGTTACTTGCAACTGATCTTGATGGAAACCCCTTCACATATGATTTTTACTTTGGCAACACTGGTCTTCTTGACATTTATAAACCCGAAGTAAGCGATTGGTTTTGGAATATTTATAAAGACTATACTCAGATGGGAATTGGTGGATGGTGGGGAGATTTGGGTGAACCCGAAGTGCACCCATCAGAAGCACAACACGCAATTGGAAGCGCTGATGAAGTGCATAATATTTATGGTCATGATTGGACTCGATTAATTTTTGAAGGATATCAGCGAGACTTTCCAGAGAAGCGTCCTTTTATCCTTATGAGGGCAGGTTATT
>PKTC01000171.1 GCA_002869305.1 Marinilabiliales bacterium | reverse complement strand
TATTTTGTATAAGATTTCCACCTAGTTGGAGTATGCCAGCATTGATTGTTAAACCATTGTTTGCATCTTCTATACTATTGGTTCCAGAAAATAAAACACGCCAGGCAGTACCATCATATATATTCAATTTATTTGTGGAGGTATTATATATGATCAACCCAGTTGCAGGAGCCGCAATACCATCTCTATCGCCTTCTGCCATTCTAGGAGTTAAGAATCCTTTAAACGTACCTGAAGTATGCTTTAGCTCAAGTATAGCAGAAGGATCAATTGCAAAATTGTCCTCTCCAATTCCTACTCCCTGGGCAAATAATTTTTGCCCACTCAGCACCAGAAATAGTGTAATTATCAGTAACACTAACTTTTTAATAGAGATACTTTTAAATCTATCAAATCGTGCTCTAACCTCCATAGATGCACCTGACGAAGTTTTAACTTTTGTATCCATAACTGGCCTCCTTATAATATTTTTCATTTTTTACGCTTTCATTTTTACATCAAACATAGACGCAAGGGTTTGTTTCGGTAAAACAAACCATAAGGGTATTGTAAATAGGTTATTATTTTGGTTTGATTTTTTTAAATAAAACAGATTTATATAAACAAGAAAGGCTCTAGTCAATTTTGGGATAATACATTGACTAAAGCTACTTCTCATAAATTTCGCTGTAAAGCTTTTAAAATCTACGGAAAAGCAATTCTTATTTAATTCTAACAACACTCTAATATATAGTCTAACTCTATACGCTCAATACTAACAAAAAAAATCCGTTTCGGTTAAAATAAAAGTTTTGAATTTACTAAAGCTGTTAATAAAATGTTTGTAAAATTTAAGTTGCAAACCGAAACATTATAAAAATAATTAAATATCAGCACCCTAGCAATAAATTCACGTTTTTTTTAGTTCATACTATTTTATAAAAGATTAAGCATGTACTATGTGTTAAATAAATTAATTATCAGGTATTTAAATTAAATATATGTACGTAAATTTCATATAAAAAGTTATAAACAATGCAGAAAAGTTAATTTATTTTGGTAGTTGATTACGTAAATTAGACTAAAAAAAGCTGAAATAGAATGATAATAATTAATTAATGCAATGCTCCAAAAAAAATAAAGTTGTTGATTCCATAAATGAGGAATTAGTAAAAATATAGGCTACAATTTCAGGTAATAGCCCTTATTATTAAATCAATTTTTTATGTTACTTTGCGAGTACATTCAAAATTGTTATAAGTTATGTTAAAGTATAAACGAGTTTTATTAAAGCTAAGCGGTGAATCCTTGATGGGCAATTCCGGTTACGGAATTGATTCAGAAAGATTAAATGAATATGCTGAACAAATAAAAGAACTACAGGAAGCTGGAGCACAAATTGGAATTGTTATTGGTGGAGGAAACATTTTTAGAGGCCTTAAAGGCGTAGCCAGTGGATTTGACCGAGTGAAGGTAGATCAAATGGGAATGCTTGCAACTGTTATAAATAGTATTGCTTTGCAGTCGGCCTTAGCAAATTCAGGAATAAAATCTGTGGTTTATACTGCGGTACGAATGGAACCGGTTGGAGAACTTTATAATAGGGATAAAGCTGTTGAATCGATGGAGGCAGGGAAAATAGTGATTTTATCGGGCGGTACGGGTAATCCTTTCTTTACTACCGATACAGCCTCAGCTTTAAGAGCAGTTGAAATAGGGGCTGAAATCATATTCAAAGGCACCCGGGTAGATGGTGTTTATACAGCCGATCCTGAAAAGGATCCTAAAGCAACCAAATTTAACAACATTACTTTTGATGAAGTTATTAAACGTGAGCTTAATGTAATGGATTTAACTGCATTTACAATGTGCAAAGAAAACAATATTCCGATTTATGTTTTTGATATGAACACAAGAGGTAATCTTTTAAAAGTTATTCATGGAGAAGAAATAGGAACATTGGTAAGCAAATAATAAAAGGGATTATTATTTTAAAAAAGAATCAGAGAGTATAAGAAGTAAATAGGTAATGTAAACTTGATTGTTTATGAGATTTAATATGCTTAATTCCACATTTCAGTTTTTTTTTTAAATTTGTTGCTACAATACCCTAACCCTAAAATATAAAG
>PKTC01000355.1 GCA_002869305.1 Marinilabiliales bacterium | reverse complement strand
CTGTAGAAAACATTACAATTGGACAAATTGCTGAAAGTGTATTTATTTATTTAGGGATACCATTTATTGCTGGATTTTTAACAAGAACAATTTTAATTAGAGTTAAATCCAAAGATTGGTATCATACCAGGTTTATTCCTAAAATAAGTCAAGTTACTCTGATTGCACTATTGTTTACAATTGTCGTAATGTTTTCATTAAAAGGAGAATATATTATCAAAATACCACTAGATGTTGTTTTGATTGATATCCCCTTATTGATTTATTTTTTAATAATGTTCTTCTTGTCTTTTGCAATGAGCAAAAGGGTAGGAGCAAATTATAAACAATCAGTTACTTTATCTTTTACAGCGGCTAGTAATAACTTTGAGTTAGCTATTGCAGTAGCTATTGCAATTTTTGGTATGAATTCAGGAGAAGCCTTTGCTGCAGTTATAGGTCCATTGGTTGAGGTTCCAGTAATGATTGCACTGGTAAATGTAGCCTTAAAATTTAAGAAGAAATATTTCGATGAATAAAAAAAGCTGCTAATGCAGCTTTTTTTATTCAATATATTTTTTTGTTTTAAAGAAACCGATTATCTCATTTAACACATCTGCCTGATTCGATAGATTCAAAGCATCATCTGCTAATGATTGAAACAATGCAGCATTTTGTTGTGTAATCTGATTTAAAGACTGTAAAGCACTATTAACTTGATTAGCACCAGAGTTTTTCTCATTACTTGCTGCCGAAATTTCCTGAACTAATTTAGAGGTTTTTTCAATTTCAGGTATGACCTTACTAACTAATTCTTGAGCTTTTTCAGTGGCATCTACACTTGATTTTGATAATTCTTCAATTTCTTCGGCAGATACTTTGCTTCTTTCCGCCAGCTTTCTTACTTCAGCGGCTACAACTGCAAAACCTTTACCATGTTCACCTGCTCTTGCAGCCTCAACAGCTGCATTTAATGCAAGTATGTTTGTTTGAAATGCAATGTCATTTATTATACCAATTTTCTCTGCAATTGAATGAATAGAAGTTAAACTATTTTTAGCAGCATGTCCAACTGCCTCACTATTCTTTGCCGCACTAATAGAAATTTTCTCAGTTTCTTTTGAATAATCTGAGTTTTGCTGAATGTTTGCAGTCATTTCTTCCATAGAAGAAGCTAATTCCTCTGAAGAAGATGCCTGAGAATTAGCTCCATTTGCCAATTCTTTAGATTTATTTGTTATTTCATAACTGGCTTTACCAATAAAACCTGAAGATTCGGTTAAGGAGGATACCATCTCATTGAGTTTGTCTGCCATGTTACTTAACGACTGAGCTAAATCACCAATTTCATCGTTTTGTTTAATATCAACACTTACGGTTAAATCTCCTGCAGCAATTGACTTAGCAAATGCAACACTCCTCTTTATTGGTATAGTAACCGTATTGTTAATGTAAAGAATTACAAAAATGAATATCAGAATAATCACAATTGTAGTTATGATAATAATTTTAGGAAAATTTCTAAAAGAGTTTTCCATTTTAGCAATCGCATTGCTAGTAAGCTCTGACTGATAGTTGATTAATTCATTGAGTGTTGCAACTGCTCTATCCGTTTTTACCATGATTTCACCTTGCTCCTCAACCAAAGGCATTATTTCGAACATAACCATTAAATCATCATAGCTTTCAAAAGTGCTCAACTGACTCATTACTAAATTGTGCAATGGTGTGATGGAATCTGTAATCAGAACCTTAACTTGGTTAAACAATTCTACATTTTCTTTTTCCCAGTTGACTGACAATTTGTTAAGATTCTCGATTGTTTCCGGAAATTGAGTAGAGTGTAACTCTGCCAGTTTTATTTTATCAGGTGTTCCTTCCTGTTTTTCAATATAAACCCAGTTCTTAATAAGCATTTTAGAATCTACTAATTGCCTTTTTAACTCACTCAGGTTATTCTGAGAAGGGCTATAGCTTATTGTGATTTGATTATTTAGCCTACTATTCTTTATAGAAGAGTTTAAAATGATAACAGCATTTACAATCAGTGCAACAAGTATTACACCGAAGCCAATAATTAACTTTTTACCAATTGTCAATTTCATCTTTTTTATTTTAATGATTTAGGCTNGGCTAGCCATTTCCGAAACTTTAGAGTGGAACTTTAAACCATGCTTTAAGGCATTTGATTTGCTAAATTCATATATTAACCGTTCGTTTTCTATCACAAATTTGATGATAGCTCCATTACCAATTGCCCTAACACTATCGCTTATTATCAAACAATGAACTCCTGTATTATTATGAATTGAAGTTATGGCTCCAGATTTAAGAGCGTCAACAAATATTACATGGCATTTTGTAACTTCATCTTCAGAACTAAAAGATTTAATAACTATATTCTGAGTTACATTTTTTTTGCCTTTTGTTACTTTTTCAAGTTCATCGGCTAATTTTTTAGATCCAAGCACACCAATAACAAAATCACCAGTCTTTTCGGTTTGTGGCCAATCAAAGAATTTTGTGAAATTGTAAATAAAGTTTGCCTGGGCTTTTTCAACACCTTGGCCAAAAGTAATATTAACCATAAGAGTTAATATAAGAGTTGTAAAGATTAATCGTTTCATAAGATGGGTTTTTTGAATTTTTTATTTCTGCAAAAATTGTAAGTATATTTAAATTTGACAACTGATTTTAGGTGATATATCCCACTTTAATTTGGTGATCTACATCACCTTTAATTTATTATTATCTTGATTATTATTCGAATCCGTTATTTTTGTTTCCTTTTTTTATCGAAAAAATTTGTTAAAATAGAACTGCAATCAGCTTCAAGAATTCCTCGTTGTATCTTTGATTTAGGATGTAAAATCATATCCTGCAATGTGCTATATCCTCTTTTTATATCATTTGCTCCAAAAACAATTTTCCCGATTTGTGTCCAGTATGACGCCCCTGCACACATAATGCATGGTTCTACTGTAACATATAATGTACATTCATTTAAATATTTTCCCCCAAGATAATTTGAAGCAGCGGTAAATGCCTGCATTTCGGCATGAGCTGTAACATCCGTTAGTGACTCTGTTAAATTATGAGCTCTTGCAATTATTTTATTTTTAAATACTATAACTGCTCCAATA
>PKTC01000297.1 GCA_002869305.1 Marinilabiliales bacterium | reverse complement strand
GACCAGGAAGTGATTACAGATCCATGATAAGCGAAAAAGGTGTTGAAAATGCTTCTCGTTACCCAGACGAAAGAACCATTACCAATGGAGGTTTAAGTCAATTACAAGATGAATATTATTGCGTTTTCTATGATCAAAGAGGCGGAGGTCTATCTCCCCGCTTTGATCAAGGTAAAGTAACATTCGATATCCTTTTAGAAGATCTAAACCAGATCATCGATTATTATCTTCAGAAAAAAGAAGATGAGACAGGGATTACTGAAAGCCAGATTTACTTAATGGGATGGTCTTATGGAGGAATACTGGCTACAGGATATATTAACGAATATCCTTCGAAAATAAAAGATGTTGTACTCTATGAACCTGGTCCATTAGCAAAAGATGTTTGGGAATACTTTATGGACGAAATGTCTTCTGTATTTGGCCAGATCGGGAATGACTGGTTAGAAGAATTTCTTTTATCACAAGATCATATTACACCAGACAGCCACGAAAGGGCAGATTATCAATACATGTTATTGCCTGCAAGTTCACCTGGCTCTCAACCCGAGTTCCATGCTGATCCAAATGCACCATTGTGGAGATCCGGAGCACTAGTAAGTGATGATAATCTTGATTTTATGGAATCAGACAATTATGATATCACCTCTAACTTATTTGCTTTTAGTGGTAATATGCTGTTCATAGGCAGTGACAAGGTGATTGCTGAAATACCAGAATATCCAGGTTTACAAATGAATTATTATCCACAAAGCGAGCTTGCAACGGTTGCAGGAGTTGGCCATACAGGCCCCTGGGAGAAATCCGGTGAAGTTGCAGCATTAATCAGAAACTTTTTCAAGTAAGAAATCACAAACAATTTAAAAAGAACGTCATGAAAAAAATATATATCATACTATCCATTTTGTTGTTGACCCTAAGTAATCAGGTATCAGCACAAGGCATTATTCATAATGATACTACCGTTCAAAATAGTGCTTACCTAAAAGCTGGAATAGAACCTGCCACTATGCTAACTTTGGGATATCAACATAAGTTGGCCTTGCCTATTATTAAGCAAGATATAGTTACCTATGCTGAATTAGGATTTTCAATAGCAAGTATTAAGAACAATGAATTGAAAGTGGGTGGTATCCTTCCAATAGTTGAAAAAGGTAATTTTAAAATAATGAATAACCTAAACCTGTCCTACGGTAGTGTTTCAACCATAAACTTTAATTCCAAAAAGTTTGCTGTAGCTGACGAAGTTGCTTTAGGCATATATAAAGCAAAGTGGTGTTTGGCTGCTACCATTGAATATGAAAAGATATATTTAAACTATATCGAAAACAGCAGTTTTTATAAAGAAACATTTTATGAAGATGCTGTTGATGGATGGTATAAGGGAGCCGGTGGTATGTTTCAAATTGGGATAGAAGTTGGCAAAACATTTTATAAAAAATATGATGTGAATTTAGAAATCAAGATGCCATTTTCAGAAGGGTTTAATGGATATCTATCTCCAGCACATGCCAATCTTGTTATCGGATACAGATTTTAAACCAGATGAGTAATTTGATAATTATAGCCACTATTTTGCTTATTTCACTTGTTGATATATATCTGATATTTCATCATTTCAAAGAAAAAAGAAAGCGGGTATATCATATCATCATACTAATCAGTATATTCATTCTATTAACTCTGGTATTTCTGTTCATTTAATAGATTTAACATACAATAACTAGCTAAGATTCTTGATGAAAGTCAAGAATCTTAGCTTAATAAATTATTACTTTTGAAAATAATTTTGCGATATTTGAATATTACTAACCATCGAAAAGGGAGATATAAATATGAAATTATAATTTCTTTTAATATAGATAAGTGAAAAGTACAGCTATTGCTGTGCTAAATTGTTTATTTAACCAAACAAAAGAGATTATGATTATTCTTCAAAATATTTCCTACATACACCCCGACAAAGAACTCTTGTTCGATCAAATTAACCTTAGTGTTAACAGGCATGATAAAGTCGCATTAATTGGCAACAATGGAACAGGCAAATCTACTCTACTCAAAATTATTGCAGGGAAACTTGAGCATAGTTCCGGACAAATAAACAGAGCTG
>PKTC01000258.1 GCA_002869305.1 Marinilabiliales bacterium | reverse complement strand
TTACCTGATGGTAGCACCGTAGTATTGAATGCTGAAAGCAAAATTACTTATTTGGCAGCATTTACAGAAGATGAACGACGAGTAAAATTGGAAGGAGAAGCATTTTTTGATGTAACAAAAAATCCAAATAAACCATTTATTATTGAAGCAAAGAATGCGGAAGTTAAAGTGTTAGGTACATCTTTCAACGTAAATGCAAGTATTCCGGGGCATAAAGTAGAAGTTTTTGTACAAACTGGCCTGGTTCAATTATCACGTAAAAGAAATAGTGAGGAAAAAATCTATATTAATCCTGGTGACGTTGGGGTTATTGATGATGTTAAAATATCTAATACTCCAAACTCTGATAAAAATATAGTTGCATGGAAAACAAAAGAGATTGTTTTCTATGAAGATAGCTTAGAAAATGTAATTCATACACTTAACAAAGTGTACAATACAAAAATAGATTGCAAAAATAAAGATGTTTTGAATTTACGATACACATCTACTTTCAGGAACCAGGACATAGACTCGATACTAAATGTAATTTGTTTAACGTTTAACCTGAAAGTTGAAAATACAGACGAAGGAATTAATCTTGTAAAATATGATTCCTAATTCTAATTTTATCTGTATATTCATTTTCTAGAATATACAGTTTATGATCGTTAAAAATAAAAATATAATCTATGCCATAATTCTTATCTCTGGGATTATGGTATTTTTTTTATCTCCACTAAAAGTACAGTCTCAAAAAAATACAATACTTGATAGCACCATTGAATTTAAGACTAAAAGTATAAGTCTATTCGAAGGTTTAAATCAGATTAGTAAAACTATTAATTATGAGTTTTCCTATAATGCAGATTTAATAGCCACTGAAAGTAGGATCAAGGTAGATTATGATAAAATTGCGATTGGGGACCTTCTAACAAGTCTTCTCAGTGACTCTACATTAACCTTTCAAGCAGTCGATAAGCAAATAATTATACATAAGAAGCATACATTTAATACTTTATCTTCTTTAGGTAATGTTGATTACAATAATAATTTATTCCGGATAAAGGGAAGTATTTTTGATCAAATGACCAAGGATCCACTGGCATATGCAAACGTAGCTTTATATGGAAAAAGTATTGGTTCTATTACTAATGAACAAGGTCAGTTTAATCTTAATATAAAAGAAGAAAACTTTTCAGATACACTCGTAATTTCATACATTGGGTATAGAAATACATACATACCAGTAAATCAACTTTCTTTATATAATAACCGAATTTATATGGAGGAAGATATTTTCAAAATTCAGGAAGTGGTAATAAGAATTGATGATCCTAGGTTGATATTGAGAGAAGCTATTGATAAAGTCAAGGAGAATTACTTTACCGATCCCTATTATATAACCTCTTTTTATCGCGAAATTGTTACAAATAGAGATGAGCTTGCTTCCATTTCAGAAGCTGTAATTGAAGTATACAAGAGCCCTTATCTGGGTTTATACTCAGACCAAGTACGTTTAATGAAAAGTCGTAAAAATGAATATTATACAAATGAAGATACCATTTCATTAAAATTAAAGGGAGGTTTGTATGCAAGTCTATATCTAGATGCAATAAAAAATCCTTCGAACTTTCTTAGAAAGGAATACCTATATACTTATGACTATACTATATCAGGAATTGTAAATTTCGATGATAACACAGCTTATGTTATAAAATTTAAACCTAAATACTATCTGGAAGACCAGACTTTTGAAGGAAAAATATTTGTTAATACTGAGAATCTGGCAATAGTGGCAATAGAATTTAATGTTGCTCCAGAAGCAATAAAAAGAATAGGAGGCAGCCTGGTTGTTAAAAAGAAATTTGGTACAATCGTTAAACCAACATCAGCTAAGTATGTTGTAAACTATCGCAAAATAAATGATAAATACTTTATTAATCTAGTGAGAGGTGAATTAGATTTTAAAATAAAATATAAACGAAAGCTATTTTCAAGCGAATTTAAAACAATATTTGAGTTTGCTTCCAATAACATTGATACGTTAGATGTAGAAAGATTTAATCGAATAGAAACCATTTCGTCGAACAATGTATTTATCGACGAAGATTTTAAATACGATTATCAGTT
>PKTC01000022.1 GCA_002869305.1 Marinilabiliales bacterium | reverse complement strand
CCACCTCCAGCAATAAAAACAAACTTCGTGTTGGTAATAATTACTTTACCTGTTTTATTGTCTTTCACTTTAATATTCCAACTACCATCCTTTTGTTTGTTAAGATCCTTAACAGTATGGTTAACAAGAACGTCAGCACCATCTGTATTTTTAAGAAAATTAATCATTCCGATAGTAATCTTATCGAAGTTAACATCAGTTCCTGCCTGCATTCGCGTAACTCCCATGCGTTCGCTTTTATCTCGACCTTGCATCATCATTGGAACCCACTTAGCAACTTCATCGAAGTCTTCGGAATATTTCATATCTTCGAAAAGAGCAAATTGAGTCATTGCTTTATGACGTTTCTTTAGGAATGTAATGTTATCTTCTCCCCAAACGAAACTCATGTGTGGAACCGTTTTTATAAAGGGTTCGGTTAAAATCTTTTCCTCTTTCAGGTAGGCCCAGAACTGCCTTGAAACCTCAAATGACGAAGCAATAGTTAAAGCTTTATCAATATTTATTGATCCATCTTTTTGTTGAGGAGTATAATTTAGCTCACAAAAAGCAGAGTGGCCAGTTCCAGCATTGTTCCAGGAGTTTGAACTCTCAGCTGCAACCTCATTTAACTTCTCATAAATGGTGATTTTTGATTCGGGCATTAATTTCTTCATCATAACACCCAGCGTGGCTCCCATTATGCCAGCTCCAATAATTGTAACATCATTTTGGGTTTTCATATGTAAATATTTTAGCACTACTAAGATAAGAAAAATCTAAATATTTAAATATTTATGTTTCTTTCAATTGAAAATAAAATAAACAATGGGCATAAATAATTGTAATATAAGAGGCTAAAAATTAATCTTAAATTCAATTGTAATAATGATTTAAAACATGAGAAATATTCTTAGGAATTGCTGAATTTTAATTTACTTTTGCGCCGATTTGATCATACAGACCAATCGATATATTATCTGTTCAAAAAACATTAAACACTAGGGTATTATGTACGGAAAAATAAAGGATCATTTAAAAGCAGAGTTAGAAGCTATTGATAATGCAGGTTTATATAAAAAAGAGCGCATTATCACCAGTCCTCAGAAAGCTGATATTAAAGTAAGCACCGGACAAGATGTGCTTAACTTTTGTGCAAATAATTATTTAGGCTTATCGAATCATCCACGATTAATTCAAGCAGCTAAAGACGCATTAGACACACACGGTTATGGAATGTCTTCTGTTCGATTTATTTGCGGGACTCAAGATTTACACAAAGAACTTGAAAAGCAAATTTCTGATTATTTTGGAACAGAAGATACGATTTTATATGCTGCCTGTTTTGATGCCAACGGTGGTGTTTTCGAGCCAATACTAACCAGTGAAGACGCTATTATTTCGGACACGCTGAATCATGCTTCGATCATTGATGGCGTAAGATTATGTAAGGCTCACCGTTTTCGCTATGAGTCAGCTGATATGGAAGATTTAGAAGATCAGTTAAAAGTAGCACAAACGCATCGTCACAGAATTATTGTTACCGATGGTGTCTTTTCCATGGATGGTCATGTAGCACCTATGGATAAGATTTGTGAGCTAGCTGAAAAGTACGATGCCATGGTTATGGTTGATGAATGTCACTCTGCAGGTGTTGTGGGAGCAACCGGGAAAGGAGTTTCTGAACTTTTCAATTTGAGAGGTAAAATTGATATTATTACAGGAACCTTAGGAAAGGCATTCGGTGGTGCTATTGGAGGTTTTACTACGGGGCGTAAAGAAATTATTGATATGTTGCGTCAACGTTCAAGACCTTATTTATTCTCAAACTCTATTCCTCCATCGGTAGCTGCTGCAGGAATTGAAGTGTTTAAAATGCTTGGAGAGTCAAATGAATTACATGATAAATTGGTAGAAAACACGCACTATTTCAAGGAAAAAATGCTTGCTGCAGGTTTTGATATTAAGCCTAGCAAATCAGCAATTTTAGCGGTTATGTTATATGATGCTAAATTATCACAAGAATTTGCCACCAAATTATTGGATGAAGGAATTTATGTTATTGGCTTTTATTATCCGGTGGTTCCTAAAGAAAAAGCTCGTATTAGAGTTCAAATTTCGGCAGGCCATAAAAAAGAACATTTGGATAAAGCAGTTGAAGCATTTACAAAGGTTGGTAAAGAGCTAGGTGTATTGAAGTAAAATAAGATCTCTTTAAGGATAAAGAAGAAAGGCTCGAAATATTTTCGAGCCTTTTTAGGTTAAGAAACGTATTCTATAATATAAACGCGGAAAGATCTATAGGCTCTGTAGTGGTGGTATTACTCTCAACTTCAACATCTTCAACAATACCTAATACTTCTTGAAATTCTCCATCTATAGATGTTGTAACAATTAGATCATAGGTGCCAGCTGCTAGAAAGGCAAGATGATAACTGTCATTGTCATCAACAATATCACTGGTAACTGCATTGGGGAAGCGCGCTGTAGTATCACTCATTGGGTCTTCAGCTTCTGCTGATGTATAAATACCGTCCTCATAAGCATAAATTACCACATCAATACCTTCAGGAATATTGGATAAACCTCCAACTATTTTGCCAGCCTCATTCTCAACAATGGTACGAATAGTAGGTTTCAAAATATAAAAATCATTCGCCCCTTGTTCCATGATTGATTTTCGAGCGTCAAAATCAACTGTAATTGACACCTCTCCATTTAATGGTACATCGAAGCCACCAACAGCTTTCCAACCAGAGTTGCTTCCACTTGGAACAAATAAAGCTTGTGTTGGCGCATCTTCAAACTCAATGTAACATCCTGGGTTAGAAGGATTCGCATCGCTTTGTTCCGGAGCATCAACATAAAACCTTAGTTGACTATAATGTCCTGCATCTATGGTAAAGCTCCCCATTAATTCAGAATTTCCATCGGTAAGTTCTAAAATATTAAACTTCTGTGGACCTTCAAACTCATCAAGAGTAATCCAGCTATTTCCACTTACATTCAATTGGATTTCAGTAATGGTTAAATAAACTGCGCTTACTTTGCTCATATCCACAGGGGCATCAGTAATTGAAATGCTTACTGTTCCTTTTGTATTTTCATCCTCTTCACAAGCTGTGTATATAAAAGCAACAAAAAGGAAAAGAACAATTAAACTAATTAATTTTTTCATGATTATAATTTTTATGGTTATCCAAAATAATTTATTTAACCCTAAGACGAAATAAACAAAAAAATGGTTGGAAGAACTTTTTATTTAATGAGGTATTTTACAGAAAGACTTAGGTTTACTGACGCGTTTTTAGTTTCATTCAGGTAAGCAGGTATATATTCATCTCCAGCAAAAATATTTTTTAAGCCATAATATGCCCTTAAACCTGTTCCAACACCCAGTTGCTTATAAACCGGAAAAACATATTCATAACTTAAACAAATTCCATAATCAAAAGAATTATATGTACTGGTAAGGTTTGTTATTTGCCCATCAATGGTTTGATATGCATTGTTTAAATAAGCAACATATCCTCCTAAATTAATTCCATGTTCTCCTTGCACAAATCGCTTTGAAAGAAAAGAATAACGAAATGAAATAGCTAACTGAGAATAATTGAATCGCATTCGATTTTCAACATAATGCCCGTTTATATATTCATTGTAGTTCTGATTATTTTGAGCTAGAAAATTAAAATCCAGTTGAATGTCTAACTTTTTAGTAAGATTGGTGCCCATATAAATTCCAAAATTTGAACCAAACGAAGCATTTGATGAAGTTAAACTTGAACTCTCCATTCCACTATATGTTTTTTCATTTAGTAACCAGGTATTGGCCAATTGTCCGGTAGCACCAATATATAGTTTGGTAAAAGCTTCTCTTTTGGATTTTAACTGCTGATCAACTATGTCTGCACTTGCTAATCTTAATTCGTTATTACTATATTTTAATTCAACAATTTTCTGATCCAGTTTTTTATCAATTGTGTAGTGATCAGGTTCCTTTTTATCAGTATTTTCAACTAGTGCTTTAAGGCTATCATTCTGCAATGATTGCTCGTTCGCAATCGCTAACAAATAATTTTTATCTGCTTTTTCTTCCACTGATTGAGTGTTTATATTCACTATTTTAATTGCTGGAGTGTCTTTTGATTCCAGAATTGTTTTCTCAGCTGAATTAACTTCAGTGGTCAGTTCTTGAAAATCATGAATCTGGGCATCTGGCTTTAGAATCCAGTATGTCCCAGCAGATATAAATATTAACAGGCTTGCAGCAATAGCAATAACCCTATTTCTCTTTATAGAATTTTTGTGTTCTAAATGATTATTAATTACTTGCCACGATTGATGAATATCCAGCTCATCCTGAATATTCTCCCAAATAAATTCAGGTGGATTCAAATCATTCGATTCTATTTTATTTTTATACCATTTTACAAAATCCATCCTTAAGCACTTATTTTATTTATCCATGTCATAAGTAATTTTCTGGCCCTATTATACTGAGATTTTGATGTGCCTTCAGTAATATTTAGTTTTTGTGCAATTTCTTTATGTGTAAATCCTTCTAGAGCATACAGGTTAAAAACTAATCTGGCCCCATCTGGCAACCTGGAAACCTGCTCAAGAATATCTTGTGTTTGTAAATTTTCCAGTGCATCTGATTGAATAGCCTCTTCTTTAATTTCTTCCTTTTCGAATAAAAAATTCTTAATCCGTTGTGTCCTTCGCAGATGATCAATCGCCGTATTTGAGACAATCCTTCGTATCCATCCTTCTAATGATCCTTCCGATTTAAATGCTTGTATTTTGTTGAAAATTTTGATAAAAGATTCCTGAAGAATATCCTGCGCAAATGCCCTATCACCAGCATAGCTTAGACAAACTCCATACATTATTTTTGCGTACTTTCTATAGAGGATTTCCTGATATATTCTTTTATTTTTTTTACAGCCTTTCAGAATCTCCTCTTCACTGTATAAGTCGACTTTCATACATTCATTATTCAAATACTACTCGCATTGAATTATCAAGTCGTGTTACCATCAAATTAAATATATCCGTATTTTTTTCATTATTAATTTCTAAAACAGAAGCATTTCCATTCTTAGTTATTTCTGCATTTTGAATCATTTTCATACTAATGAATTGAAATAGATGCGGAACATCAAATATTACCTTTGCTTTTAGACCTGAATCCTGTGTGAAAACAACTTGCTCATTACCTTGATTATTTCTTGCCCTTATGTTGATTTGTTCCTTAAATGCATATTGGAAATCAACCAAAACTTCATCCAGAGGTCCTCTTTGAAATCGTCCTTGTAACTGAAGAGCAAATTGTGCACTATCTCCCAATGAAAGATGAATATCAATTCGATCATATATACCTTGAGGAACATCATAAGATACATTCTGATTCATAACTCTATTATGCATTTGGGCCATTAAAGGAGAATTAAAGTCAGAGGTAAAATAATAATCCTCTCCCTGATTTCGTCTTCCATCAAATTGTATTTCACTAATAATAATTGTTCCTTCATCAACGTCAAATCCAGAGGCTGCTTTGGAATCTCCCTCCATATGAAAGGATTCCATAGAAAACTCAAATTCTACTTCAACTGGCTGTGTTATATCATCCTTTTCACAAGAGGATAAGATAATAACCATTGAAACGAAAATAGCAACAAATACCTTTCTCATAGCACAATTATTTTTCGTTATTCAATTCTTAGACGAACTGCAACAAAAAATGGTTGTAAGGAAAGGTAATAAAAATATTAAAAAAAAGAAATGTTTAATTAGCTGAAAATTAGAATAAACCGTGAATTTCAGCGTCGATTTTACTAATTATGTTACTCAAATCTTCTTTTACTTCAGTAAAATTCAGATTATCCACATCAATTATAAGTAAATTACCCAAATTATATGTTCCAATCCAGGCTTCGTAACGCTCATTTAATCTTTTTAAATAATCCAATCGAATTGAGTTTTCGTATTCTCTTCCACGTTTTTGTATTTGATTTACTAAAGTAGGAACGGTAGCTCTCAAGTATATTAATAAATCCGGTGGTTGAATAAGGGAAGTCATTAGGTTAAAAAGAGTAAAATAGTTTTCGAAATCGCGTGTTGACATCAATCCCATGGAATGCAAATTTGGAGCAAATATATACGCATCCTCATAAATTGTGCGATCCTGAATTACAGTATTTCCTGATTTTCGAATTTTTAATATTTGATTTAATCGGCTATTTAAAAAGTATACTTGCAAATTGAACGACCATCGTTGCATGTCTTCGTAAAAATCATTTAAATATGGATTATCATCAACGTCTTCGTAATGCGCTTGCCAATTGTAATGTTTTGATAATAAGCCAGCTAGAGTTGTTTTTCCCGAGCCTATATTTCCTGCAATAGCTATATGCATTGCACCGTTTTCATTATCTTTAGTCATATGCTAGATTTTTCTTTTCAAATTCTGGTTAAATAATGTGGGCTTTTTTTCGAACAAGGAAGGATAATCTTCATCGAACTTTTTAAGTACCGAAGCAATGATCATCTCTCTCATAAGTTTTGATTTATTCTTGATTTTATATTTTTTACAATAATGATCAATAGCTTGCATCTCTCTTTTATTAAACAATATAGATTTACGATAAACCCTTTTTAAACTTTCATCTTTTTCTACACGTCTTTTTTTCACCATAAAATCATTTAAAAATATCGGGTTGGTAAATTAATAATTTTTCCGTGGTTAGCATAAATATTTTCTTGTTTTCTAATCTTACCTGTCTTATTTTTTTATCGGGAAGCAATATTTGTTCTTCGCTATAGTTCGTTGTATTATAAAATTTGAGTTTTTGGTCTTCATAATAAACGATGGTTTCATTGTTGACCTGAAAATCTCTATTATAGTTTATTGGATAAGTCTTGATATAAGTACCATAGCTATCAAAAATCAATATGCTATTACCATTAATGCCCAGATAAATATAGTCATTTTTTTCCAGCATATAAACCTGATCTAACTCAGTATTTTGATCAATCATTTCTGAAAACTGAGTGCTTTTATGTGTCGTTTTCAGGTTTTTGTCAAGGTATACAATCTGAAATAAACTTTGATCAAACAACCAAAAACCTCCATTAACAGATTGGCAGACTGAAGCGACATAATTGAACCCTAAATCGTCTAACGAGATTGTACTTGCAATAGCTCCAAAGTTTTTATCTAGCCAATCAAGCTTGTTAAAGTCTTTGTAAAATATGAGTGTTTTAAAAGGGTCAGAAACATCAACTGAGTATATATTCCCAGCGAGAAGATTGCTAAAACTCTTTTCTTTTTTGGTTTTTAGATCAATCTTTTGTAATTCCGTTCCATTAATTAGGTATAAATATCCTAACTGGTCGAAAATAAAAAAATCTGCTTTATAATTTAATTCCTGCTCAAGTCTAATTTCAGTTTGTGGAAAAGAAATAAAAATGCTGGTCAATATAGATAGAGCCACTGTTATAAGCATAAAATAATTTTACATTTCTTTGTTTAAGATAAGTAATTCATCGATATATTTCCGATTGTTGGCTAAGCGGGGAACTTTATTCTGACCTCCAATTTTCCCTTTCGCCTTCAACCAGTTATAAAACAGGTTCTTTTTAGCCACTGTGAGTTCTGGTTTATCGAGCGTTATATCTTTATATCGCTTAGCTTCATAATCAGAATTCACTTTTTGTAAAGTAAGATCAAGAATATCTCTAAACTTACTAATATCATCGGGCATTTTTACAAACTCAATAAGCCAATGATGCCCTCCTTTTTTCCCTTCTTCCATAAAGATTGGAGCTGCTGTGTAATCTTTTATTAGGGCTCCCGTCTGATTGCTTGCTTCAGTTAAGGCCTTTTCAGCATTATCTACAATAACTTCTTCCCCAAAAGCATTAATAAAATGCTTGGTGCGTCCACTTATTTTTATTTTGTGCGGATACAAAGAAGTAAAAGTAACTGTATCTCCAATCATATAACGCCATAATCCTGAGTTAGTAGTAATAATTATCGCATAATTCTTATTGATTTCTACATCATCAATATGTAAAATCTTTGGATTTGGTTTTTCAAGTTCATCTACAGGCAAAAATTCATAAAAAATACCATAATCAAGCATTAAAAGCATATCATTCTGTTCGGGTCTATCCTGAATGGCAAAAAAACCTTCCGATGCATTATATGTTTCCATATAATTCATTTTTTCAGTAGGAATAAGCTTCTGATACTGTTCGCGATAGGGGTCAAAACTAACACCTCCATGTGTGAACAACTCCAAATTTGGCCAAATCTCCAATAAGTTATCTTTTCCTGTTTTTTCAAGAATGTATCGGATTAAAACTAACATCCAAGAAGGAACCCCTGCTAAGCTTGTAACATTCTCTTTTAATGTAACATCAGTGATTTTTTCCATCTTTTCCTCCCACTCACTTAATAAGGCTATTTCCTGACTGGGAGTCTTTATAAAATAAGTCCAGAACGGTAAGTTTTCTATTAAAATAGCAGATAAATCTCCATAAAAAGATTCATTATTAATTTTATTAATTTGGTGACTTCCACCTAAAGTTAACCCTTTGCCTTTAAAAAGATTTGTTTCGGGATAATTGCTGGCGTATATAGCTAATATATCCTTCCCACCTCGAAAGTGAGTATCTTCCAAGGTTTCTCTTGAGACAGGGATAAACTTGCTTTTATCATTGGTCGTACCTGACGATTTAGCAAACCACTTTATTTCAGATGGCCACAATACATTTTGCTCTCCTTTAAGCAAACGATCTATATAGAGTTTGTAATCCTCATAAGTATGCACTGGAACTCTCTCTTGAAATTGTTGGATGCTATCAATTGATTTAAAATCGTATTTTTCACCAAACTCAGTTCTTTTAGCCCTTTTAACTAAATTGAAAATTACTTCTCTTTGCGCGTCGAAGGGGAATTTTTTAAACAAATCAATTTGATACAATCGTTTAAAGTTAAGCCAGGTAACTATGGAATTTATAATCTGCATGTAATTTCAATTCAAGACCAAGGTTTATAAAAACACAAAACCAAATATAATCAATATTTGGTTTTATTTATAAAACTAGAAAAAATGGATTAGAAAAACTATTGTCTTCTATATTTTGAGCAATTGTTTTGCTGCTTTTGATAATACCTTTTCATCGCGGGCAAAGCTAAAGCCAAGAATCTTATTGTCAATTGAGTCGTGATAGAATACTGATAGGGGGAATAGAGCTACCCCATATTCATCCATAATTCTACGAGCAAATTCAGTGTCTTTTTCATCACTTATTTTACTGTAATCCAATAATTGATAAAAAGTTCCCTTCGAAGGTACTATTTCGAATCTGGAATCTTTTAAAAGATTATTTACAAAATCTCTTTTATCTTCAAATTGCTCTCGAATTGTATTGTAATCAACCGATTCATTTAAATAATCTGCCAAGGCATATTGTAAGGGAGTATTGACAGTATTAATTTGAAACTGTTGGTTTTTGCGGATTTTTGCCATCACTTTTTCAGATGCAACGCAATATCCTATTTTCCAACCAGGAACATTAAATGAAATTCCAAAGGATGAAATAACAACACAGCGTTCAGCTAATTGCTCGTTAGATAATACACTAACATGCTTATTATCATCAAAAACCATGTGTTCAAAAATCTCATCGCTAATTACATTAATTTTTGTTCCATTTGTGATTTTTTTCAATTGAGCTATATCTTCCTGGGTAAAAATAGCACCGGTTGGGTTATGAGGTGTATTTACTATTATTAGCTTTGTTCTGGTATTTATTAACTTTTGAACAGCCTCCCAATCAATCGCATAATCAGGTCTTTTGCGATGAACAAAAACGGGACGTCCACCATTGCTTATAATTGCAGGAACATAGCTATTAAATGCCGGCTCAAATAAAACAACCTCATCGCCTTCACCTATAAAACTGCTAATAGCAGTATACATAGCCTGAGTTGCACCTGCTGTAATTGTAATCTCATTCTGTGAACTAACCTGAATGCCGTAACGATTTTCCAAATCCGTAGCAATTGCCTCTCGAAGCTCCATTAATCCATCAGGATGAGAATACTCAGTTGATTTCTGCATTATATATTTTGATGCTAACTGGGTCAACTTGTCGGAACAAGGAATATCTGGCGAAATTTTGGACAGATTTATGATATCGGTATCCTGAACCAGTTCCGAAATTACTGTATAAATATCTTTCCCTATTATAGACAACTTCTCTTTAATCATATATCATTTCTCAAAATGGAACGCAAATGTATAAAAATATCTTTACTAAAAAAGTGTGTTCAATCAGCACTAACGATTTTTTATATCATTTAGTGTGATTTTAAGCTTGGTAAAAGAGTGCTTTATGGAAATAAATATAAATGATTCATAGAGTAAATATTGCTTTGCTGACAGAAGTATGGTAAACCCTCAAAATGTAAATATAAACTCAAATAATCTATTGATCAATGAAACACTTCTTTTAAAACCTCTAACGATTTAATACCTGAAACTCCCTCATTATGAAGTGTATAATATTCAACCATTTTTTCTAAAATCTGGATTCTGATTTTATATTCAAATACTAGGTCTTCATGCTGATTCTCGGAAAAATGTAATATTTGACTTAAAACCTTGCTTGCTTCTTTTTCGAGGACTGAAAAATGCATGGGCTTAATTTGGACAAATCCCCCTGCCTTCAAATCAAAAAAACAGTTGGTTTCAGAATAATTGTTTTCGGGGAAAAATCCTAAATATTTTGTTAAATGAACCAAAAAATAAATGTGAAAATTTGATGTTCCCTTGTTCTTTAAATCAAGTATTTGAATTGAGTTAAACAAATAATTGAATAATTCCTTGTTGGGCTCTTGTTCCTGAATGGTTTTGTATAAGATTTCTGCCATAAAAATAGCCAATGTGCTTTTTCTTAAATCATAAGGAAGGCTAGTAAATACAGATGCATTCTGAATCTCTTTAGCTCTCTGCAAATCTCTTTTAGGTTTATGATAGACCTCCATATCTAATAAAAATAAAGGCTTAAATAGGTTTGCCCTTATTTTTGACTTTTTACCTCTAACTCCTTGTACTATATATGATTGTCTTCCGAAAAGTTCTGTGTAAATAGTAACTATTAAACTTGTTTCAGAATATTTAATATGATTTAGGACAATTCCTCTTGTTTTGTATAACATTGATTTGAAAATGTACTATTTAATAAACAACAATTTAGTAATATGAGTTTTTGATCCATCATCATTGGAACAAAAAACTAAATATACTCCTGTGCTCACTCTTTGTCCTGAAAAGTTTTTTCCGTCCCAGGTTGCTTGTCCTCCTTCCGCTGTTGTCTCAAAAACAATATTTCCACTAATATCTGTAATTTTGACATTCACATCAGATACCAAACCCCTTATAGTAACATCACCATCGTAATTTTCACGAACCGGATTTGGATAAACATAAACATCTCGAAACTCATCACTTCCCATTGTTGCTGTACCTCGATATGATATTAACCCTTTATCAGTAGCAAAGAAAACTTCACCCGTTTCATGATTGATTCCAATATCATAAATCTTATTCGAGAGTAAAGGACTGTTTTCTTCCGTAAAATGATTGATTTCTTCGGTACCATCTTTTGAAACAAGATAAACTCCTGAACTTTGTGTCCCAAGCCATTTTCTGTTTGCTCCATCAATAGCAATCGAAGTAATGGTTTCAGAATTTAGCAAATATTGGGTAACATCTCCAATGGTAAGAATTATTCTTTGAGCATAAAATAGTGAAGATTCGAAAACATTTTCAGGAAAATAATATACGACAATTCCCAGATCTGTGCCAACCCAAATATTACCATCCAGGTCTTCGGCAATGGAATAAACATTGTTTGAGATTACTTTCCCATTCTCATCTACTACACTCATTTTCTTTGTTAAATCGTCATTCTCGTCATCGATGGTTCCATTGTCATCAAAAACAAAAAGACCATTTCCCAGAGGTAAAACAATCCATTTTTGATTGTTGTTAGTTACAATAATATCCCCAACAATGATATTACTAATTTGCTCATTAAAATTAAAACTCTTCCAGGCTTCAATTCCACTACTCCCAGCCTTTTTTACAGAAACCGGATTCTCAACGCTTGAATTGGTTGCCCACAAATTGTTTTCGCTATCGAAAGCCATTCCTTTCACTCGATAGTAATTTTCTCCGGTAATAACGGTTTGTAATGAACTATTTTCTCCAGTAAAATTTTCTTCCAGAATATTGTCTCTGTATTCAAAAATACCTTTCCCCCAGGCGCCTGTATAAAAATGATTACTATTGTAGGGATCTAATATCACTGAAACATAATCCGCCGCAGAATAGTTAACAATGGACTGCCATCGTTCATTTTCAAAAGAAAATACAGCCCCATCCACAAAAAAGTTTCCCCAGTTAGGAGTTAATGCTCCTGCAGCAACCAACACTCTGTTATTATCAGATTCTATTGAATAAGCATTGGCAAAATAGGGTGCATTAGGTAAAATAACTTCAGTATTTGAAGAGCTGTAAACAATAAGACCCTGGCCCCTATCAGCAATATAGTATAAATTATTGTCGAAAATTATGTCGTAGGGCTTAAGCCGATTAATATCTGATTGTCCAATGGAATCCTGAAAGACAAAGTTTTGATTATATATAAGTAT
>PKTC01000191.1 GCA_002869305.1 Marinilabiliales bacterium | reverse complement strand
CTAAATAAATAAATATACTTTCAGCAATTTGTCCAATGGTAATGTTTTCTACAGCATGATTGGTTGGAATACCAAACCATCCTGGTAATATCGCAATAAAAAAATATGCGTAAACCGAGAAAAATAAAACCTGAAAAATTGAATTAAATGCAACAAGACCTGCTGCATATTGAGTGTCACCTTTTGCCAAATCGTTCCATACAATTACCATTGCTATACATCTGGCTAATCCAATCATTATAATTCCATACATGTATGGTAAATTGGCATTGTTCTCCCCTGGGAAAAGTTTAAAAAATAATATCCCTAAAGCAAACATTAATACCGGACCAATAATCCAGTTTTGAACCAATGATAATGAGAGAACCTTATAATCTTTAAAGACATCGCCCAATTCTTCATATTTAACTTTTGCCAAAGGTGGGTACATCATGAGAATTAACCCAATTGCAATGGGAATGTTCGTTGTGCTTTCTGGTGAAGCTTTTAAAGAATCCCAAAATTCCGCAATTGAAGGGAAAAAGTAACCTGACAATACTCCTACTGCCATTGCCAGAAAGATCCATAACGTTAAGTAACGATCTAAAAATTTTAATCTTGGTTTTGAAGGCATATTTCAGTAATTTAATTTATATAAAATTAATAAGTTTTTACTTTCTTATAATAAAATTCTAAAAATGCATCTTTTATTTCATTTCTAACCCTTATATATTCGCTCCATATAAATTCCTCCGATCCTTTGGCATAAGTAGGATCATCAAATCCAATATGTATTCTATTTTTAACTTTTCCTAAAAATGTTGGGCAATTTTCATTAGCTCCACCACAAACTGTTATAACGTAATCCCACTCTTCATTAAGATAATCATCAACAGAATCGGAAGTATGATGACTAATATCTATTCCAATTTCTTTCATAGCAGCAACTGCTTTCTCGTTAAGTTTACCTGAAGCTTCTGTTCCCGCAGAACGAACCATTAAATTTTTATCAAATGATTGTAAGAATCCATGAGCCATTTGACTTCTGCATGAATTCCCTGTACAAAGAATTAATATTTTCATCTCAGTTTTCTTTATTTTTTTTAACCTCGCTTTAATAAATTTTTATAAACCAATTGATTTTAAGAATGCCTGTTCATTCGGTTCTCTTCCTAAAAAGTCTTTAACAATATCCATTTCTTCGACCGTTGATCCTTTTTCCAATACTAATTTTCTGAGCTTTAATCCTGTTTCTTGATCCATAATTCCATTCTCTTTAAAAACGGAGAACATATCTTCTGCATAAACCAATGCCCAAAGATAACTATAATATCCTGCTGCATAGCCATTTAAATGACCAAACCCGGCTTCAAAATGTGTTCCCTCCTGAAATTTATAAAGTGTTATTTCATTCTGGAGTTCTTCAACAAGATCCGAAGTTGATGTTTTACCATTTGGGTCATACTTATCGTGATATGTCATATCAAGCGTTCCATAAAAGATTTGTTGTAAAACGTGTAATCCTGAACCTACATTTTTGGCTGCTATCATTTTTTGATGTAATTCTATTGGCAATATTTCTCCAGTTTTATAGTGTTTTGCAAAAAGTGATAAAGCTTCATAATCCCACGCCCAATTTTCAAAAATTTGTGATGGCATTTCCACAAAATCTCTGGCTACATTTGTACCTGCCTGAGAGGCTAATTCAGCTTTGGTTAACAAATCATGCATCAAATGACCAAATTCATGAAAGAATGTTTCTACATCATTATGCGGCATTAATGCTGGCATTTCTGCAGTGGCCTTTGGGAAATTACACACCAAACTTGCGGTAGGAATCTGGTAATCATTATCAACTAACTTACCAGGAATCATTCCAAACATAGCAGCATGATTGTATTTGTTTTTGCGAGGATACAGATCCAGATAAAACCGTGCAACTAAATTACCTTGTTCTTTAACTTCGTAGAATTTTACATCTTGATGCCATACCGAAGGATTTTTAATCTCCTCAAATTTAATTCCATATAGATGTTGTGCTATTTGAAATAACCCATCAATTACATTCCCAACTTCAAAATATTCTTTCAACTTTTGATTATCCAGTTTGTATTTTTCTTTTAATAAGATGTTATTATAGAACATAGATTCCAATGAT
>PKTC01000281.1 GCA_002869305.1 Marinilabiliales bacterium | reverse complement strand
TAGCTCTAAAATTGTTTTGATCCCAGTTCCATATGATGGAACAAGCACCTGGATTAAAGGTGCAGACAAAGGTCCTGAAGCTTTTTTAGACGCTTCTGCAAATATGGAGATTTACGATATTGAAACAGATTCTGAGGTATATAAACAGGGAGTATTTTTAGCTAATCCTGTTACCGAAAACAGTTCGCCAGAAAAGATGGTAGAAGCAGTGCACGAAACTGCATCCAAATATATTAAACAGGCCAAATTCGTTACTTTATTTGGTGGCGAACATTCTGTAAGTATAGGATCTATTAGAGCTTTTCGTGAAAACTTTGATGATCTCACCGTTTTACAGTTCGATGCTCATGCAGATTTGCGTCCTGAGTATGAAGAATCAAAATGCAATCATGCATGTGCGGTTCACGAGGCTCAAAAAACTACAAATTTAATTCAGGTTGGCATCAGAAGTATGGATGCCGTTGAAAAGCCTTTTCTTAAAAAAGACAATTGCTTTTTTGCTCATCAAATTTATTCAGATCCAGAATGGATGAAAAAAGCATTAAGTAAAATCACTGACAATGTTTTTATCACCATCGATTTGGATGTTTTTGATTCTTCCATTATGCCCTCAACAGGGACTCCAGAGCCAGGAGGTCTAAACTGGTTTCAGGTAATCGATTTTATTAAAATAGTAATTCAACACAAAAAAGTGGTTGGTTTCGACATCATGGAACTTTGCACTAATAAAAACAATAAAGGCCCAGATTTCCTAGCAGCTAAACTCTATTATAAAATCTTGAGTCACGTCTTTTCAAAGTAACATTATAAAACATATATGAATAAGCGTAGATTAAAGAAAGCTATGAAGCGAATCATTTATTTACCAATAAATAAATACTTGATTCTTTACTTAATTAATAAACTAAACTGGTTTTGGCTTAAATTAATAAAATCTACAAAGGTAGCTTATCCATCTACTATCATGCTGGAATTGACAAATCATTGCAACCTGACCTGTACAACCTGTCCGCGCGAAAATGAATATGGAAAAGAAATGGATATGGGTAATATTCAATTAGATCAGGCGAAAAAAATTATAGATGAACTTTGGCCTTATCTTGATTCTGTTGGTCTTACCGGGATGGGGGAAACATTTCTGTTTAAAGAAATTGAACAGATTGTGGATTATATTCAATCCAAAAATAAAGGTATTATCATTTCGGTTTCTACCAATGCAATTCTTCCAAATTTTATTGAAAAAGTTACACCGCTTATTAACAAGATAGACACAATTCAAATCTCCATTGATGGTCTTGATAAAGTTTACGAGAGAATACGTAAAAAAGCTTCTTTCGAGGATTTAGATCAGAATTTGCGATCATTATCAATGATGTGTAAAAAATCTGATACAACTCTAATGCTAAACATGGTTGTTACGAAGGAAAACTTTGTTCATATGCCTCTTTTAATTGAATACGCTAATGAATTAGGAATTCCATTTTTAGAATATACTCTATTAAACCTGGCAGCATTAACAGAAGAAGATAACTCATATTATAATTTCTATAAATCGTCAGAATTTTTAAAAATATTAATGGAGCTGAAGGAAAAAATAAAAATTCATAAATCAGTTTCGCTAACTAATAAAAACTTTAATACAAGTAATAGCTTTCAGAAATGCCCATTTCCCTGGACTCATTTTTACATTTGTTGGGATGGCTTTATTCCTCCCTGCTGTGCAAAGCCATTCCCAAAAGAATTAAACTTTGGAAATGTATTTAATAGTTCTGTAATGGAAGTCTTAAATAGTGAAGATTACAGAAAATTTCGCGAACTTTGGTTTGAAAATCAAACACCCAATTTTTGTAATAAGTGTCATTATATTGGTCTTGAACCTATAAAAGTATAAACTCAGTTAATTCCTTAATCATGACTAGAAACACCATATCAAAATTTATCGAAGAACATTTTTTGCACTTTAATGCTGCTGCCTTAAAAGATGCAGCTATCGGTTATGAAAAGCATTTAGCCGAAGGTGGAAAAATGATGATTACTCTTGCTGGTGCAATGAGTACAGGAGAACTAGGAAAAAGTCTTGCTGAAATGATTCGCCAAGACAAAGTACATATAATTTCTTGCACCGGAGCTAACCTCGAAGAGGAC
>PKTC01000124.1 GCA_002869305.1 Marinilabiliales bacterium | reverse complement strand
TATAGTAGTTTTTGATGATCCATTAATAAAAGACATTTAGGTCTTTTGTTATACAAATGTAATCATTAAATTGTTTATAAGATATTTTTTTTAAGGAAAAATATAGAACCAATAAGAGCAGGAATAGCAAGATTTATTATCCACAAGAATATTGTAGATAATACGATCCCAATATAATTCGTTGAAAACAAACCAATAAAGAAAATCGCAAGAGAACCTTTAATACCTAATTCAATAAGTGTTGTAGTTGGAATAAGTGCCGAAAATAGATAGATTAAACTTACTGAAATAAAAGTTTGTGCTATGGTTAAATCAATGTCGAAGAAATGCAAGAACAAGTAAAATTGCACAAAAAATATCATGTATCTGATCATGCTTAAGACAATAACCTGCAGTAATAATGATGGTTTAGTGTCTGAGAAAAAAGAAATTTGGTTTTCTCTGGATTTAAAGAAAGAAAATTTAAGTAATATGGGTTTAATAGATTTGGTATTAAAATATAACCATAGTAGTAAAGAAAGTAGAATTATAACCACTACTATAAATAATCGATGAAGCATTACGCTCAGGTGAATTGTACCAGGATATAATTTCAACAAATAGATTAATCCTACTAATCCTGCAATAATAGTTGTAATTAGTTGTGCAAAACTCCCCAAACTTGTTGCCAAAAGGGCATATGTTCTTTTACCTTTTTCAAGAAATAATATACGTCCTCCAATTTCACCAATTCTGTTAGGAGTAAAAATTCCCATAGAAATTCCTGCAAAAACTGCTTGATAACTATAAAAAAAACCTAATTTCTGAATAGATTCAATTAATTTCCTCCATTTAATTGTTTCAACACACCAATTTATTGGCATCAATAATAAGGCGGAAATAAAAAAGATGAAATTATTATTGGTATTTATAATGGAATAGAAGTCTAAACTTTTTAATTCATCAAACTTTAATAATTTGTACATAATGTATCCATATGAAATAAGAATCAGGATTAAACCAATTAATCTTTTTACAGTTTTCTTTTTCATAGGTTTTTGTTTGGATTGCTAAAGATATAAGAAGATTTTGTATAGTTTGAAATTGATTGAAGTTTTTCGATCTTTACAGTTCTTTAATATTAATTTTTCATTTTTACATTATTATGTCTGTTCGTCCAAAAAAGAGTTTAGGTCAACATTTTTTAAAAGATGAAAACATTGCCAGAAAAATTGTTGAGGCAATATCTGGTCTCCAACAAAAAACGGTTTTAGAAATAGGACCAGGCACTGGTGTGTTAACTTCACATTTAATTACTCAGAGCGATCTGGATTTGTATGCAATTGAAGTTGATCAGGAAGCATATGAATATTTATTAGCAACTTTCCCTATGCTCGGCGATAAATTAATCTTTAAGAATATTCTCAAGTTTAATCTTAGGGAATTTTTTACGGAACCACTTACAATAATTGGCAACTTTCCATATAATATTTCTAGTCAGATATTTTTCAAAGTGCTTGAAAATAGAGATCTTGTTTTAGATGTAGTTTGTATGATTCAGAAGGAGGTGGCAGATAGAATAAAGTCATCTCATGGTAATAAAACATATGGTATCCTAAGCGTATTTCTTCAAGCCTTTTACGACATTGAATATTTATTTTCGGTTGGCCCTAAAGTTTTTAATCCACCACCAAAAGTAAATTCCGCGGTTATTCATTTAAAAAGAAATCAAAGAAAAGAACTAGGTTGTGATGAGGACTTGTTTTTCAAGGTAGTAAAACTTGGTTTTAATCAAAGACGAAAAACTCTACGTAATTCGTTAAAAAGTATTTTGTTAAATTTACCAACTGACAATGAGATTTTTGGAAAACGTCCGGAACAATTGAGTGTTGAAGATTTTATTTATCTTACAAACTTAATAGATAATAGAAGAAACAATAAATAGTTGCAAATTATGGCTGTGAAATTTGAATTAACTAAGGAATATTTTGATCAATTGCATGATCATATTGAGAATAGTAATGAGGTAGCCGTTTTTGAAATGGTGAAAGACCTTCACCCTGCTGATATTGCTGAAATTTATGACGAGCTTAATGTAGATGAGGCAAGGTATATTCATGTATTACTTGATCCTGAGGTTGCTGCAGAAGTTCTAGTAGAACTGGAAG
>PKTC01000372.1 GCA_002869305.1 Marinilabiliales bacterium | reverse complement strand
CAAGCTTTACAATATTAACCAGGTGCACGTTAGGCTCTTTCATGTCGGCTCCACAAAGTTTTACTTCAAAACCTAACCATTCAAGCAACTGGTTAAAATAAAAGTTGTTTGTATAGCAAGTGCCTCCAAAATTGTATTTTTCAATACCTTCCAGGTAGAGCTCAAAGTCGATTAAGCCATTAAGATTAATTCGTTTTTTGTATAGCAGTTTAGAAAGGTTTTCAAAAGGAATTTTTGATATTTGAGCATGTACAATCTCTCTCAAATATTCAAAACCTGGATTTTGTTTTCGGAGTCCCAATAATTTGAGGTACTTCAAAAAAAGTCTTTCTTCAAAGTCTGATGCCTTCATTTAAAATCATTTCTTTTTTTGTATAAATTTCTCACCTGTGGCAGTAAAGCAAAAAGAAGTATGACCATGGCATAAAGCATATAAAAGCTGTGTAACCAATGTACAACTCCCTGAAGAAATATCAATTGAATATGTATCCAGCCAAATAGTGTAAAAGCAATATAAATGCTGTATGTCCATGCCCAGTGCATATCTTTAAACAAATTGATTTTTTCGGCCAGTTTTGAATCCGGTTTTTTAAGTAAAGCAACTATAAGCAATAAGGGAACTATACCGATTACAGAGAATAAAATAATTCCCGGAATCAAAAAACTATTAAAAGGAATATTTTTAAACTCCGTTATAGGTACACCTAACATCTCACCAGTAGGAGAAATTATAAGTATTATTCCTCCTCCAATGGCTCCCAATCCAAGGAATGCTAATAAAGCCAATAAGATATTTCGTGATCGTTTCATTATGTTATTCTATTGATATCTTGGTTTATCTTTAATCTCCTCATAATATTTTTCCACACCTATTTCTTGCATACGTTCATTAATTCGCACATATCGTTTTTGAAGATGCTCATCAAAACCGGTATCATTGCATTGAAAATCCCTACATTCAAAGCAAAAATCAACATTCATCTTCTCGGTGCATCCTCTTACCTTACAGTCTTTAAAGAGTTTACATTTTTCTTCTCTGCATCCTTTGCACTGTGGCGTAGCAAAATAATTAAGCATCTCTTTAAATTCAGGGTACTTCAGAAATTTAGGCTCATCGATTAATTCAGAAAATCTTTTGGCGTAAATATCAAATTCGCCCAAAGCCTTTTGCAACTTACTGGCATATTCACCTATGTCACCTGTATTAAAGGAAAAGCACTTCCCGCAATACATTCCGCAAGGAGCTATTCTTTTTTTAATCTGTTCGTAGTTCATATATATTTTCAATTTAGGGCTTATTAAATTCTTAAGCATAATTAAGATTTTAGGATAAATCAAATGTATATCGAAACGATTAACTGAAAATTGACGATCGTCAAGAACATAATTTTACAAAGACTAATGCAATAAAAATGCACAAGTAAAGAGTCTTGTGCTTAATAGTACAGTATTATACAGTTACTACTACATTTCCTTTTTTGTGTCCCTGGTCAACATATCTGTGTGCCTCAACCATTTGGTCCAGCGTAAATCGCTTATCGATTAAAGATTTCAGTTTTCCTTTTTCAATAATCTCTTTGAGGTCGTACAAATCTTTAGTCCTTAATTTTTCGGATGTGGTTAAAACATTAAGATATTTTCCATTCTTTGTTAAAGATTTTTTTCTTTTCGAATATTCAAGTTTACCTACGGCATCAAAGATTACATCGTAGCTTTCACCATTTTGAGTAAAATCTTCTTTGGTATAATCTATTACCGAATCGGCTCCAAGAGATTTTACCATTTCTAAATTAGATGTGCTGCATACCCCGGTAACCTCAGCACCATAGTATTTTGCAAGCTGTACAGCATATGTTCCCACACTTCCAGAAGCACCATAGATAAGCATTTTCTGCCCTTTCTGAATGTTTGCTTTTCTTAGAATATGCAATGCCGTCACCCCACCATTGGTTACAGGAGCTGCTTCTTCGTAAGACATGTTTTCTGGTTTTATGGCTATAAAATCATCTTCCGACATGCATTTATATTCGGCATATGCCCCGAAATTAGCCCCTTTTAATGCAGTTGCAAAAACAATGTTCCGCGATCACATGCCAGCGATCCAGTCTGCCAGGATTTTCATCTGCGCACCGTCGCGGAACGGGTAGT
>PKTC01000538.1 GCA_002869305.1 Marinilabiliales bacterium | reverse complement strand
TAATGCGAGTGACATGGCTATTATGAGTGCTAGTTTATAGTAAATTGCTTTATACAGTTCTTTTGGGTTTGCAATTTTCATGGCAAGAAGGATCATAATTAAAACGATCAATCCCATAAAAAGAGAAACAATCTTTAAAGCAGCTAATAATATCACCGCTAAGGTACCACCTAATAACGTCCAAACCTTATAAGGTTCAAGTTTCTGAAAGTCTTTAACTTTAGAAATAAAATAAAAATCAAGCGCATGATTGGATCTACTAACAAAGTCTGCTCCAGTGAATAATAAGAGTACGTCACCTGCTTTAATCGTTATTTCTCCAATTTTTCCAGAAATTCTTTCTCCATTTCTATGGACTGCAATAACCGCAGCATCGTATCTTGCTCTAAAACGAATATCTTTAACAGTCTTGTTAATCATGGATGAATTATGAGATATAACGATCTCTACAACCTCGGTTTGCTTTTTCTTATGCAGCATCCCAACAGAAGGTAACCTTAATCCCAAATCAGAATCGATCATTTCAGCTATAGTTTCCGTATCTCCAGCAAAAATGAGTAAATCATCCTGTTGTAAAATAATATTGGGTTTAACGGAAGAAATCTTAAAAGATTTTCTAATAAGTTCAACCAGATATAATCCTTTCAAATTTCTTAATCCTGCTTCTTCAATAGTTTTACCTATCAGCTGTGAGTTCTTCTTAATTTCAGCTTCAACTAAATATTCACGAGTATTTTGAGAGAAATTATTTAAAATATCTTCTTTTGCAGGTAACAATTTTTCACCAAAGAATAATAGGTATAAAAAACCTATTAAAATCATAGGAACTCCAACATAAGCGAAATCAAAAATGTTTAAAGACTTTAATCCAGGAATAATGTTCTGATCAACCACCATACCATTTACAATTAAATTAGTAGATGTTCCTATAAGAGTGGCACATCCTCCTAAAATTGCTGCATACGATAATGGCATTAAAAACTTTGAAGGAGAAATATTATTACGCTTACACCAGCTATTTACATAAGGCATCATTACAGCCACAAGAGGTGTATTATTTAAGAAAGCGGAAAAGCCTGATATTATAAGTGTCATTCTGCTCAAGAAACCACGATAACTTCTAGCTGATCTAAATATTTTATCAAAAACAAATTCAACAATGGCAGTTTGTCGAATAATATCTCCAAGTAATAATAACAGTAAAATTACAGCTAATTGCTCATTGGCAAAACCTGATAGAATTTCTTTTGGAGTAAGTATTCCAAAAAAGCCTAAAGTCACGACAGCAATGACAAATGCAAAAGTAGCTCCAATTATTTCTTTGTATAATGATACAAGAATAAATAAGATTACAACAAAGACTACTATTAGATCAAAAGTTATCATACATCTAAAATGAAAAAACTTTACTAAGTTTAACTTAATAAAGCTTTTATTTTATTTATGTTTCCAATTATTGCTACTCATGAATGAACGTCTAAACAGCAAAAATAACAATAATGGGCGTTAAGACAAATAATATTATTTTTATTTATTAACGTTTTATTAATTTGAAAGTTTGTAAAATATTTCCTGAACTATCAACAACTCGAATAATGTATTGCGATGCATTTAAATCTTGCAGACTAACTTTGTTAGGTCCTTCCAAAACATTGAACTGGTCATTGTATAATAACCTACCTTCTAGATCGTAAAGTTCTATCACAGCATTTACAATCTCTTTAGAATCTAGATCCACCCAAACAAAATCACTAGCAGGATTAGGGTAAATATTAAGACTAAAATTATTTGATAAAGGTTCTCCAACCGAAGTGATTTCAAAATAGCCTTGTTGAAATCCTTGTGTTAATACAAGCGTATTAGCATTGTCTTCTAAGGTTTCAATTGCTATTTCACCTAATGTCCAACTGATATTAATTCCTCCTGCTTCATTTGACTCTCCTGCGGAGGCTATTACATATGATGATATACTTTGTCCAGCAACAAATAAAGTTGCAAAACATAACAAGATTAAAATATACAACTTTTTCATATCAAAATGTTTTTCAGGTTACAATGTTTAAAGATACGATATTCAAATGATAAATTCAATTCCTTATGTATTACTTATTCTATTATAAAATATTCTGTTTATTGTTTCAAAAATATTTATGGG
>PKTC01000218.1 GCA_002869305.1 Marinilabiliales bacterium | reverse complement strand
GAGTCACCTATAAATATATTATTAAAACCTTCAGTATTTGTGTATCCTGAGTAGTAACCTAAAAAAGTATTATACAGACCATCGGTTGTATTTACACCTGCTTCGTGTCCGATAAAATAGTTTTCTTTGGTCAGATCCATTAAAGAACTTACTGTACCTTTCGATGGAGATCTGCCACTAACTGCAAATCCTCCAACTTTCGCTTTAACACCTGCTGGTTCATTTACATAAACCCTTGTACTATCGGTTGTCACAACCAAATATTCTTCCTCTGTTGCTTTACTTGGAGATCGTCCACTTACAGCAAATCCTCCTACTTTACCTTTAACTGTTTCGTTTACATAAACAGCAGCTCCATCGGGGAATACAGCAAACACAACATTCCCATCGTAATCTTTCACAACAAACAATGTATCAGATCCTGAACCATAAATATTTTCATCGCCTAAGTTTTTTGCTGCATTTGCATATAATGAGTATGGAACAGATAATAATTGTACTGTTCCCATTTCTGTATATGAACTTCCACCAGTCTCATCTATTTCTATTCTTAAATATTTTTTATTCGAACCCCAATTTATTGAAGCCATATTTCCTGATGCTGCGGTGCCAGAGCCTATTTCAATATTTAATAAACCATATTGATTGGTTGCTTCATCATGTGTTTCCTGATATAATATGGAACCACTTGAACTGCCTTCCAAAATAGATATTCGAACTCCAATATCAGTACTTACTAATAACTCTCCTGTATTATCTCTAATTACCGCCTGATAATTAAATAGTTCTGGAGATTGCGCGAATGTGGTAGAAATACAAATTGAAACGATCAACAGGGAAAGTAATAATTTTTTCATAATCAGGATATTTTTGTTATTAAAAGGAAAAATACTTGCTTTTAGCGGGCAGAGTTTTGCCAGTTTAAGAAATACCGGCACATAAGATTCTTTATTTCAATAATTTATCTAAACAAGTTAATATATTAATAACTATCAGTCAATTTTTTAATTAAATATTCCACTAAATCATTATTAATTAGAACAATTTTAAATATAAATCGTATTATGTATTCAATGCACGATTTTTGTAAGATAATTTTATATTTCTAAACAATTATTTTATTTAGTAAATTTGAATAAAATTCGTACGATAGCAACCTATTTAAACTTAAAATGAAAAACTCTTTGTTAATATCAATCCTTGTACTTTCAGCGAATATTGTGATAGCGCAATTACCCGGCGAAAAAGAATGGAAAAAAAGCCTCGTTAATAATCGAGTGCAATCTCAAGTGCAATGGAACCACAAATATGAAAAAGGGAAGCCTAAAAAAGATGGTTATAAGAATTTCACCAAGAGATTTGATCACAATGGCAATGTGATTGAAGAGGTATACTATCAATCAGGGACTATTGACCAGAAATTAAGTTATAAATATGACAATAAAGACAATCAGGTTGAATATGCTAACTACAAGGGAGATGAAGGCAAGCTTCTGTATAAACAGAATATTACCTACGATAACTTTGGGAAAAAAATAAGAGAAGAAAGATTTAATGGAACAGAATATCAAATCATTAAATACAACTACTCTGGAGATAAATTATTGGAAATTACTCGATCGGATATTTATGGATACGTTGAACATAAAAGAGTTTTTAATTACACGGGAGATGTTTGCATCGTTGATATTAAAGATGATCAATCGAATGTAATAGGTAAACTCATCAATAAGTACGATGAAAATAATAACATAATTGAAAGTACAGAATATGATGAAAAAGATAATATAAAGGAAAAATACATATATAAATTCGATGGTAAATTATTAAAAGAAAAAACAAAATATGCGGGTGAGAATTTTATTTACAGAGAAACTTATAAGTATAACTCTAAAAACCTTCTTGATAAAGTTTTAAAAGAAAAGCCGGAAGGAAATACTATAACTAACAACATTTACACATACGATTCAGAAGGAAAATTAATTGAAGAACAGTGGTATGATAATAATCCATCAGAGAATTCTAAAAAGACATATTATTACAATAAGAAAGGTTTGTTAGAAAAAGTAGAAGTTTATTATTCTTTATACCGTTACAGAATACAATACAAATACGAATATACCTTCTATTAAAAGAAAAAGCCCGTTTAAATCGGGCT
>PKTC01000500.1 GCA_002869305.1 Marinilabiliales bacterium | reverse complement strand
CAGTTAATTTATCAGACGAGAGATATTGTGGGGTAAGTGCAGTTTATAAAAAGGCCATTAAAATGTCTCATGAAATTAGGGTCAACCCTGAAAAATAATATGAGAAAGGCTCACTTTTATAGTGAGTCTTTTCAAATCAATAAATTTTTATTTATAATGCTGATTTAAATTGTTCTAAAAAGCGCACATCGTTCTCAAAATAAAGGCGAAGGTCTTTTACTCCGTATTTTAGCATCGTTATTCGCTCTACACCCATACCAAATGCAAAACCTGTATATTTTTTACTATCAATACCACAGGAATCTAATACACTAGGATCAACCATGCCGCAACCGAGAATCTCAAGCCAACCAGTGTATTTACATACGTTACAGCCTTTACCACCACAAATATTACAAGCCACATCCATTTCTGCAGAAGGTTCTGTAAAGGGGAAATAAGAGGGACGTAAACGAATATCTGTTTTTTCACCAAACATTTCTTTGGCAAAATAAAGTAAGGTTTGCTTTAAGTCGGCAAAGGAAACATTTTCATCAATATACAAACCTTCAACCTGGTGAAAAATACAATGTGCACGCGCACTAATCGCTTCATTTCTAAAAACACGGCCTGGAGATATTGTACGAATAGGCGGAGTAGAATTTTCCATCACTCTAACCTGCACTCCTGAAGTGTGAGTACGTAACAAAATATCAGGATCTTTTTCAATAAAAAAAGTATCCTGCATATCACGCGCCGGATGTTCTTCAGGAAAATTAAGAGCTGTAAAATTATGAAAATCGTCCTCAATTTCTGGTCCTTCAGAAACTGTAAAACCTAATCTTTTAAAAATATCGATGATTTCATTTCGAACAATCGAAATAGGATGACGAGTTCCTATTGTTATTGGATCGCCGGGAAGGCTAAAATCTATACCAGATGATGCACTGGAATTGTCTTCTAAATCTTCTTTTAATAAATTTA
Source organism: Marinilabiliales bacterium (assembly GCA_002869305.1). Lineage (GTDB taxonomy): Bacteria > Bacteroidota > Bacteroidia > Bacteroidales > UBA12077 > UBA12077. The sequence continues at coordinate 12,123 of PKTC01000500.1, read as the reverse complement.
TTTTGGCAAGAATAGAAACTTTGAGTTCATTTAATTTTTGCCCCACATCTTTTTTGTTTTCACGTGGAACGTTTTTAAATTCAGCGAAAAGATCATTTACTAGTCCTTTCTTTCCCATGTATTTAATACGGAATGCTTCTATTTCGTCCAAAGAATGGGCAACAAACTCTTTAGTCTCTTCTAAATACTGATTAATCTTTTCTAACATATCCTATAATTATAACTTTTTAATTTTCATTTTAACATCGATGATCGGACGATCGTTATCATCGGTTTTAACTGCTGCAATTTTATCAATTACTTCAATACCTTCGACAACTTCACCAAATACAGTATATGCATTATCTAAATGGGGAGTTCCGCCGAGGGTTTGATAAACCTTTCTTTTAAAATCTGGAATTTTATAATAGCCTTCTTCTTTAAATTTTTCTTCTGCTTTTTTCCTGGCTTCAGGTAATATAATTTGATAATCAATAGTTCCTCCTGTTTCAAAAGCTTTATTTTTAGCGTCTTCGATATATTTTGTAACTAAATTATTTAGACGACTTGCATTGATTCTATCCTCAACTTTTTTTATGTCTTCATCACTAAAAACATAACCCTGTACAATGTAAAACTGAGATCCTGCGGACCTCATTTCAGGATTCACGTTATCTCCTTCGCGCGCAGCAGCAATAACCCCTTTTTTATGATATATAGTATCTACGAATTCTGCAGGAATAGTGTATCCGGGCCCTCCTTCGCCAAGCATCTTTCCAGGTTCTGCATTTCTTGAATCAGGATCACCGCCTTGAATCATAAATCCATCAATTACTCTATGAAAAAGTAAATCATTGAAATAACCTTGTTCAATTAATTTTATAAAATTCTCTTTATGAAGTGGGGTTGCATCATAAAGTTTAAAAATCATATCTCCATAATTGGTTTCAATTTTATAGAATTGATCTTTATCAGCTATTGTGTTTTTATCAGGCTGACAAGAAAACACAATAAGAGACAATACAAGAATAAATAAATAAATCTTTTTCATAGTGAAAGAATATTAATTACGTGGCAAAAATATAAACAAATAATAATTAAATAAAATACTCTCTTATTTATTTGATATCTCAAGGATGTTAATATTTAAAATTGCAAATATTATGATAATAAGCAGAAGTAGTTTTATTTTGTGTAGTTATTATAAAATCAATTGGCTTGAATCAAATAAAAAAACTGGCAGGACAAACCGTTATATACGGTTTAAGTACAATGTTAGGAAGGTTTTTGAATTATTTATTGATTATAATTCATACACCAGCTTTAAAACCGTTTCTTTACGGTAAGCTAACTTTCTTTTATAGCAATACCGCGATCTTCCTTGCGTTATTAACTCTCGGTATGGAAACTGGCTTTTTTCGTTTTGCAAGCAAGAAGACGGAAGAGTATAACAAAGTGCTTGGAACAAGTCTTTTCACAATTATTAGTACAAGTACAATTTTTATTATCAGCTCCTTTTTATTAAGAAACCAATGGCAGTCTTATTTTGAAGTTGACAATTACAGATTGGTTATTTACTTCGTATTAATTCTTTCATTTGATGTGCTCAGTGCAATCCCATTTGCAAAGCTAAGAATTGACGAGAGACCTATAAAATTCATGTTTATTAAGTTAACAGGTATTGGAATAAATATACTTATAAACTTATTTTACCTGGTATTATGTAGAATGCTTTATGAAGCTGGCAGTAGTAGTTTTTTCGCAAACATTTATAATCCTAAACTAGCATTAGATTACGTATTGATTGCAAATTTAATTGGAAGCGGAATAACATTGTTAATTTTACTTCCCGAGATCCTAAAAGTAAAACCACAGCTTGATTTTGATTTATTAAAGCGACTTTTAAAATATTCATTTCCTATTTTACTGATTGGTTTGGCGGGACAACTGAATGATCAAATAGATAAAATACTAATACCAAAACTGATTAACCACCCAAACCCAATGTAGCAACTTGGTATATATGGGGCGAATTTTAAGCTGTCGGTTTTAATGGTTTTATTTATTCAGATGTTTCGTTATGCAGCAGAACCATTTTTCTTCAAAAATTCGGAAAGTTCTGATGCAAAGAAATTATATGCCGATGTAATGAATTACTTTGTAATTTTTGGTTTGATAATATTCTTAGGTGTAGTATTCTATATCGATATTTTAAAATACTTCATAGATAAGGAATTTTGGGAGGGATTATATGTGATCCCAGTTCTTCTTATCGCAAAATTATTGTTTGGTATTTTGTTTAGTTTATCCATATGGTATAAAGTCACCGACAAAACAAAATATGGAATATTGATCGCTGGAATAGGTGCTATAATTACTGTTGTTTTGAATATTCTTCTTCTTCCAAAAATAGGATATTTAGGATCGGCAATAGCAAGTTTAATCAGTTATGCAACCATGCTCGGAGTTTCATACTATCTGAGTACTAAACATTATTTGATTAAATATAATTTCAAAAAACTTGCATTTTATGTTATCATAGCATTTGGTATGTTTGGTATTAATAGAATTATACACATTGAAAATCTAATCATATTTTTATGTATTAACACCATTATGTTGCTTACTTTTATTGGAATAGCGTATTACAAAGAAATAAATTTGCTAAAAAATGAAAATTAATATTGTAAACAAATCAAACAATCCATTACCTGGTTACAGTACTGATCATTCGGCTGGTATGGATTTACGTGCATTTTTAAACGAACCAAAAACATTAAAACCTTTGGAAAGAGCATTGATTCCAACAGGATTATTTATAGAATTACCGGTTGGCTATGAGGCGCAGGTTCGACCAAGAAGTGGTCTTGCTCTAAAAAAAGGCTTGTCGGTTTTAAACACTCCAGGAACTATCGACGCAGATTATCGTGGTGAAATAGGTGTAATACTAATAAATCTTTCAAACGACGAGGTTACTATTGAAAATGGTGAAAGAATTTGTCAAATGGTCATAGCCAGTCATGAACAAGCAGAATTGGTGCAGGTTAAGATTTTAAATGAAACAGAAAGGGGAGCTGGAGGTTTCGGAAGCACTGGAGTCAAATAGAAATCTTAAATATTGTTAAAATTCTGGAATTGTAAACTTAACGTACGATTTTTGTGTTAAGTTTATATATAATTGATAAAGTTAGGAAACGATATGAGGGTAAAAGAGATTATTCTATTCATAATTGTAATCATCGCATTTTCTGCATGTAATAGTCAAAAATCTATAACAGAGCAAGAGGTACATATCAAAAAGGAGCTTAGTGAAAGCAAGCAACAGCAATACTATTACATTTTTATCGAAGCGAATAGAAAAAAATTACTGGGTGATTTAAATAGTGCGTTGGCATTGTATTATCAATGCTTGGAAATTAATCCGGCGGGCGCCGGTGCAATGTCTGAAATATCAAAGATAAATCAGATCATGAAAAATTATGAAACAGCAATAAAATATGCTAATTCTGCTGTTAAATATGATGAAAACAATAAATGGTATAAGATAGATTTAGCAAAGCTTTATATTTTAACACATAATTATGAATCTGCTGCAGATGTATACGAGGAAATTTACAAAAAACACAAGAACGATTTAGAAATACCATATAATTTAGCTGCACTATATGGGCATTTAAATAATTACAAAAGGGCAATTGAATTGTATGACGATATTGAAAAAAGAGCCGGGGTTAACGAAAGTTTATCTATTGCCAAGCAACAATTGTATTATTCGTTAGGAAATAAGACCAAAGCATTCGACGAAATCAGTAAGCTAATAAAGCATTATCCTAACGAGCCAAGATATTATGGTATCATTGCTGAAATGTACACCAATGATAATTTATTTATAAAAGCTGAAGAGAACTACAATAAACTCTTTATGCTTGATAGCACAAATACGCTTGGGATGCTTTCAATAATTGATTTTTATCGGAAAAAGATGGATTATGATAATGCATTTGAAATGATAAGAAAAGTCATAAACTCGGATGAAATCGAGTATAATCAAAAGGTAATGATTTTTGTATCCATTATGAATAATCAAAGTGAATTTGCAATATATAACCCGCAAATCGAAGCGTTACTTTCAAGCTTAAAAAGTAAATATCCACAGCAAAAGGATTCGTATACGCTTTACGCTGATTATCTAATAAAAATGAATTTATTGGATAAAGCAAGAGAACAAATCGAATATATATTAGCCAACTATGATGGTAATTTGGTGCTTTGGGAGCAAGTATTGTCTATTTATAGTTTTAATGCTGATTTTGAAAACTTGTATATAAGTTCAAAAGTGGCTATAGATAGCTTCCCAGAACACCCCTTATTTTATCTATTTAGGGGCATTGCTGCCAATCAAACACAAAGATCGACAGAGGCGCCCGAAATACTCAAAGAGGGCTTAAAAAGAGTTAAAAACAATCCGGATTTAGAATTAGATTTCTATACTAATCTAGGTGAAGCATATTATAATATTGAGAATTATAATCAATCTGATTATTATTTCGAACTCGTTTTAGCAAAACAACCTAATAATTTATATGTAATTAATAATTACAGCTATTACCTTTCTTTAAGAGAAGAAAAACTGGAATATGCAGAAAGCATTAGCAAAAAAACAATATTAGCAGAACCTAATAACGACACCTATTTGGATACATATGCTTGGATTTTATACAAACTTAAGCGATATGCTGAAGCTCTTTATTATATTAAAAAAGCTTTTGAGAATGGAGGAGCAGAAAGTCAGGTTATTGTAGAGCATTACGGCGATATACAGTTTAAAATAGGAAATATAGAAGCAGCCGTTGAAATGTGGAAATTATCACACGAAATGGGTAATTCCAGCGAAGCCTTACTTCAAAAAATTGAAAGCAGATCATTAAATTAGGATTTTTATTAAATTCATGATATGAAAACGACAATCCGAAAACTGATTATTTTATTTGTCATATTAGTGATAAGTTTTGGATCAGGATATACTCAGACGAAGGAGGAGCTGCAAAAAAGAAAACAAAAAACTGAAGAGGAGTTAAAATTAACCAATCAGCTACTGCAGGAAACAGAAAAATCCAAGTCTATAGGATTAAACCGATTATTGATTATTAAAAAGCGTATAAGTTTAAGGGAACAGCTAATAAATGAAATAAGCAGGGAAGTTAGTATTATAGACAAGGAAATTGAAGAAAACCAGGAAAACATAAAAAGGCTGGAGGCAGAATTAAAGCTGCTAAAGGAAGAATATGCCAAAATGATTTATTTTGCGTATAAAAATAGAAGCAACTACGACCGGTTAATGTTTGTGCTGGCAGCGGAAGATTTTAACCAGGCATACAGAAGAATGAAATATTTCCAGCAATACTCCAAATATAGACAGAAACAGGCACAAAAAATTATTGAAGCACAAAAAAACATAGAATATGAAACAGAACAGTTAGCAGAAAGGCGAGAAGATAAAATAAGATTATTATCAAGTAAGGAAAGAGAGAGAGCTAATCTTAGCGCAGAAAAAGTAAAGGAGAACTCTGAACTAATTCGATTAAAGCAGCGTGAGTTTGAGTTAAGAAAAAAGGTTGAAGAGAAACGAAAGGCCATGGAACAAATTAAAAATGCAATTGCTGAATTAATAGCAAGAGAGGCAAAAGAAAATAAAACTTTCAAATCATTAACTGCAAACGAAGAACTAATCTCTCAAGGCTTTAAAAATGCAAAAGGGAAACTAAAATGGCCAATTGATAACGGTATTGTTATAAGAGAATTTGGACCCTATGTGCCAGCAGGACTGAAAGGAGTAAAAATGCATAACGATGGCGTAGATATTGGAACATCTATAGATGCAAAGGTTAAAATAATATATGAAGGAGAAGTAAAAACTGTAATGGCCATTCCTGGAGCAAACATGGCGGTAATTGTAAGACACGGACATTATCTTACACTGTATTCAAATATTGTAAATGTTAGAGTTAAACCGGGTGATAGAATATACGAAGGACATTATATTGGTGATGTATACGTGGATGAATCTGAAAGAAGTGCAACATTGCATTTAGGCATTTACGAGGAAACACAGGTTTTAAATCCAAAAAACTGGCTTAGTGGAATGTAAATAATTCATAAAAAGGCTATATTTGGAAAATATAAGTTTAAAAACGTAACAAATAGAAAATATATAAGTATACAACGGTAATTGTATAACTTTAAGATATTTGACGTGCAAACAACGGCTGTAACAATGGAAAAGAGCATTTTAATAGAGTCAAAAATCGAAAACATTCATAAAATCGAAAAGATTATTGATGAAGTTTCGGAAGAGGCTAAAATTAATTCCGAAGTTTACGGAAAGATGTTAATTGCCACCGTAGAGGCAGTAAACAATTCAATTGTGCACGGAAACAAAGAGGACGAATCAAAATCGGTCAAAGTTGATTTTAAAGTGGATGAAGATCATGTAAGTATTTTTATTGAAGACGAAGGACCTGGATTTAACTTCTATAACGTTCCGGACCCAACTACACCAGAAAACATTGAAAATATACACGGAAGAGGCGTTTATTTAATGAAACACTTAGCTGATGATGTTATTTTTCATGGAAAAGGAAATAGAGTTGAAATTAAATTCAACTTAAAGTAACATGCCCATCAAGTTTTTTAAAGAAGACACAAATTTTCAACTAAAAGAGCGCATTAGATTAAAGAAATGGATAAATTATGTTATCCAGGATGAAGGTTTTATACAAGGAGACATTAACTTCATTATTACTTCAGATAAATACTTATTAAAAATTAATAAAGAATACCTTTCACATAATTTCTACACGGATATCGTGACCTTCAATTACTGTGAAGAACCAAACATAAATGGAGATATTTTTATAAGTATTGATACGATAAAAAACAATTCTACGCGTTTCAGTGTTTCATTCCTAGAAGAATTACATAGAGTAATGATTCATGGTATACTTCATTTAATTGGATATGATGACCAAAGTGATGAAGAAAAAGACGCAATGATACAAAAAGAAAACTTTTATTTAGAAAGATTAAAAAATCTTTTCTAATTTTCCAAAAATTTAAATTTATAGATTATGTTGCCAGAGTATGAAGTTATTGTGGTAGGTGGAGGACATGCAGGATGCGAAGCAGCAGCAGCAGCAGCGAACATGGGATCAAAAACATTGTTGATAACCATGGACATGACAAAATATGCGCAAATGTCATGTAATCCGGCAATGGGTGGCATTGCAAAAGGCCAAATTGTAAAAGAAATTGATGCTCTGGGCGGGTATTCTGCAATTGTTACTGACAAGAGCATGATTCAGTTTAGAATGCTGAACCGATCAAAAGGACCAGCCATGTGGAGTCCAAGAGCGCAATGCGACAGAATGGTTTTTTCAAACGAATGGAGAAACATTTTAGAAAATATAGAAAACTTAGATTTATGGCAAGATTTGGTAACTTCATTAATCATTGAAAGTGACCAGGTAATAGGTGTAAAAACTAAACTAGGAATACAATTCAAAGCTGATTCAGTAATACTAACAAACGGAACATTTTTAAATGGCTTAATGTATGTTGGTAAGCAGCAAGTAGAAGGTGGCCGTGCCGGAGAAGCACCCTCAAAAGGAATTTCTGAGCAATTGGAAAAATTTGGCTTTGAAGTAGGTAGAATGAAAACAGGCACGCCAGCACGAATTGATGGTAGAAGTATAAATTTCTCAAAGGTTGAAGAGCAGAAAGGAGATATGGATGGAGGACAATTTTCATTTCTTCAACATGATTTCAAAGTGAACAACAATAAGTCATGTTACATTACATATACGAATAAAGAAACACACAACATATTGGAAACAGGGTTCAAGGAATCACCGCTGTTTAATGGCACAATTAACGGTGTTGGGCCCAGATACTGTCCAAGTATCGAAGATAAAATAGTAACTTTTGCCGAAAAAGAGAAACACCAATTATTTTTAGAACCAGAAGGTCACACAACAAACGAATATTACATCAATGGATTTTCATCCTCCTTGCCATGGGAAGTTCAACTTGACGCTTTAAAAAAGATTCCCGGATTAGAAAACGTTAAAATCTACAGGCCTGGTTATGCAATAGAATATGATTATTATCCTCCTACGCAATTAAAGCATACCTTAGAAACCAAGTACGTTAAGAACTTGTTTTTTGCAGGCCAAATTAATGGCACAACAGGATATGAAGAAGCAGCGGCACAAGGAATGATGGCGGGCATAAACGCATGCTTAAAAATAAGGAACAAAGAAGAATTTGTACTAAAGAGAGACCAAGCATATATAGGAGTTTTAATCGACGATTTAGTAACAAAAGGTGTTGATGAACCCTATCGAATGTTTACATCAAGAGCTGAATATAGAATATTGTTACGTCAGGACAATGCGGATTTAAGACTAACTGAATTGTCTTATAAAATGGGCTTAGCGAAAAAAGATAGATTTGAATTATTAAAAGAAAAAATTAAAGTTCGCGACAAGATTATAAGATTTATAAAAGAAACAAGCATTGCGCCTGAGAAGATAAATCCATATTTAGAAAACGCAGGAACCACGGCGTTAAAGCAGAAGAAAAAACTAATAGATGTTGTTTTACGCCCACAGGTTAAGTTAGTAGAATTGGTTGAGATCGTGGATGATCTGAAGGAGATAGTAAACACTATTAGAAGTAAAAAGGAAGAAATAATTGAGTCGGCCGAAGTCTTAATGAAGTATTCGGGCTATATTGATCGAGAACAACAAATGGCAGAAAAGCTTAAGAGGCTCGAATATATTAAAATTCACGAAAACTTCGATTACGATAAAATATCGTCCTTATCAACAGAAGGACGGCAAAAGCTTAAAAAAATCAAGCCGGAAAGCATTGGTCAGGCGGCAAGGATAAGCGGGGTTTCACCCTCTGACATTGGCGTACTTTTGGTATATATGGGTCGTTAATGTTCCACGTGGAACCTAAAAATAATTGTAAACTTGTTCCACGCGGAACATTAATTGTTTTTTATGGTCAAAGAATTTACTGTTTCTGGAAAGATAGTTGATGTTATTGCTCGGCGGATATATAATGCCGAGATTTATATCGCTGATTCGAAAATTTCGAAAATCAATGAGGTTCAACAAGAGTTTGATTCGTACATTTTACCAGGCCTTGTTGATGCTCATGTTCATATTGAGAGCTCAATGGTTGTGCCATCTAGCTTTGCGAGAGCAGCAGTTAAAAGCGGTACTGTAGCTACTGTTTCAGATCCGCACGAAATTGCCAATGTAATGGGTGTTGAGGGAGTTCATTATATGATCGAAAACGGAAAAAAAACACCATTTAAATTTTATTTTGGGGCACCTTCGTGTGTGCCAGCAACTCCTTTTGAAACTTCAGGTGCCGTGATTGATTCAGGCGAAATCCAAAAACTGATGGGCAACAAAGACATTTATTATTTGGCAGAAATGATGAATTTTCCTGGTGTTATTTACCATGACGATGAAGTAATTAAGAAAATTGAACATGCACACAAAGCAAACAAACCAATTGATGGTCATGCACCGGGTTTATCTGGAAAGAACCTAAAAACATATGCTGCCCAAGAAATAACAACTGACCATGAATGCACTACAGTAGAGGAAGCAATTAATAAAATTAATGAAGGAATAAAGATTCAAATACGAGAAGGAAGTGCCGCTAAAGACTTTGAAAATCTTTTTCCATTGTTAAAATCACACCCAGATAAAATAATGTTCTGCACAGATGATTGCCATCCAGATGATTTAATAAAAGGACACATCAATAGAATTATCAGCAGAGCTGTAAAAAAAGGAGCTGACTTATTTGACGTTGTTATTGCGGCGACTAAAAACCCTAAAGAACATTATGGTTTAAACATAGGTTTGCTTCAACCAGGAGATTTTGCTGATTTAATTGTAGTGGATAATTTAAAGGATTTCAATGTTCATCAAACGTATATAAATGGTGCCCTTGTATATGATAATGAAAAAGTTCTTTTAAGTAAAATCGAGGAAACACCCATAAATAATTTTCATTGTAAACCAATTACTATTGCAGACATTGAAATTCTCGCAAAAGCAGAAAAAATGCAAATAATTGTTGCTAAGGATGGAGATCTAATTACAGGAAAAGAACTTGTGCGGCCAAGCGTTGAAAATGGGAAAGTTGTAAGTGATGTAAGTAGGGATATTCTAAAAGTAGTTGTTGTAAATCGTTACCAGGAATCTAAGCCACAAATCGGCTTTATAAAGAATTTCAATTTAAAAAATGGCGCCATAGCGGGAAGTATAGCTCATGATAGTCATAATATAATTGCAATAGGGACAAATGATGAAGATATTGTGCGGGCAATCAATGACATCATTCAAAATGAAGGTGGAATAGTGGCTGTTAATGGTCAGGAAAAGAAATCACTGAAACTAAATGTTGCGGGATTAATGTCAACAGTCGAAGCAGAAGAAGTTGCACGTAAATATCAGGAAGTGCATTCAATGGCTAAGGATTTGGGATCAAAATTAACAGCTCCTTTTATGTCAATGGCTTTTATGGCTTTATTGGTTATTCCTGAATTAAAGATTGGAGACAAGGGTTTATTTGATGTAACGAAATTTGAGTTTACATCGCTGTTTGTGGACTAATGAAAAACGCTCAAAAAGAAAAATTTAAACCTATTCTTTCTGTGCTTCCGGACAGTCCGGGAGTATATCAATTTTTTGATTCCGCTGATGAAATTATTTATGTTGGAAAAGCTAAAAACCTAAAAAAAAGAGTTTCATCATATTTTACTAAGGACTATTTTGAGAACAACAAAGTTAAGGTCTTAGTAGGGAAAATTCATAAGATCGAATACATAGTTGTTCAAACAGAGACCGATGCGTTGTTGTTGGAGAACAACCTAATCAAGAAATATCATCCACGTTACAATGTAATGTTGAAGGATGATAAAACCTATCCTTGGATTTGCATTAAAAATGAACATTTCCCCCGAATTTTTTATACGCGAAATGTAGTCAATGATGGCTCTTCTTATTTTGGTCCATATACCTCTGTTTATATGGTTAAGGTTCTGCTGGATTTAGTGAAGCAACTTTATCCTCTGCGTAATTGCAAGCTGAATCTTTCTTCAGAAAACATTACAAAAAAGAAATACAAACCGTGTCTGGAGTATCATATTGGCAACTGTTTGGCACCATGTATAGGCTTACAGAAAGAAGAAAACTATAAAGAATCCATCGCACATATTAAGAAGATTTTGAAAGGAAACATACAGGAGGTGATTCTATATTTAAACAGCTTAATGAAAAGCTATGCCAATGAAACCAAATTTGAAGAAGCACAACTGGTAAAAGAAAAAATCGAAATCCTTGAAAAATATAAAAGTAAATCGACCATTGTTAGTGCTGGCTTAAGTAATGTTGATGTTTTTAATATCCTAGATGATAACAACTTTGCGTATGTTAACTTTTTAAAAGTTGTAGAAGGGAGAATTGTTCAGGCTCATACTGTTGAGTTAAAGAAAAAGCTGGATGAAAGCATAGAGGATCTATTGTTGATGGCAATTGTTGAAATAAGGCAGCGACTTCAGAGTAACGCGAAAGAATTAATAGCTCCAATAAACTTGGAATTACTTGATGTTAAAATACATGTACCCGTTCGAGGAGAGAAGAAGTCTTTACTTGAGTTGTCGGAAAGAAATTTAAAATATTATCGACTCGAAAAGCAAAAGAAGGCCGAGAAGAAAAAAGAAAAACATTCTGGGAAAAGAATTTTAGAGACAATTAAGAAAGATTTGAACTTATCTTCGTTACCATCGCACATAGAATGCTTTGATAATAGCAATATTCAGGGAACAAATCCGGTAGCTGCATGTGTTGTATTTAAAAACGCAAAGCCCAGCACCAAAGATTATCGTCATTACAATATCAAAACAGTCAAAGGTCCAGATGATTTTGCATCGATGGAAGAAGTAGTTTTTAGACGATACAAAAGATTGTTGGATGAACACAAGAGCTTACCGCAGCTAATTGTCATTGATGGAGGCAAGGGACAGTTAAGTGCGGCGGTGAAAAGCTTGAAGAAATT
>PKTC01000346.1 GCA_002869305.1 Marinilabiliales bacterium | reverse complement strand
TCTTTGAATCTATTCTTTATGCAGATTCTTCCATTAACATGATTATAAATGAATATTCTGGTTCAGGACCTTATGCCCGAACATCTTATATATTACAAATAACTGGTTTAAAAAATTCATGTTTTGGTGTATGTGATGCGGCGGCGGTGGGAACAGCTACTGGAGGACTTGCTCCTTATGTGCTATTTGAATGGAGTAATAGTTTAGATTTTAGCAGTCCGTTTGCTACAGGAACAAATGTATTACTATGTGCTGGAAAATATTACTTGCAAGTTACAGATTCTCACGGTTGTACGGCAATCGACTCTGTAACGGTTGGCGAACCCCCGGAAATTGTTATAAATAATCGTACAATAGTAAACAACACGTGCTTTAATGATTCTATAGGTGAAGTTACGCTTGAATTTAGTGGAGGAACAGGATTATTGACCTATACTCATGATTCTTATGCAGGCGCCCCTAAAAATAGTGGGGAGACATTTGATAAGTTAAAAGCTGGCCCATATATCTTTACTATTACAGATTTATCGGGTTGTTCAATAGATACTACGATAATTATAACTGAAGGAACTGAAATTAATATTTCAACAAGTATAACACCAATTACTTGTCATGATGCTGCAAACGGAGAAATTACAATTACCGCTTCGGGTGGTTTAGGGCCATACAACTATTCTATTGCAGAAATTCCAAACTTTGCAAATACAACAGGATTATTTACTGGATTAGATTCAGGTTATGTGTATGTTGCAGTACGTGATGCTAACTTATGCATAAAATATGGAGATACGATTTATATTGCAAACCCCGATACGATTTCAATCGATTCGGTTAAGATGATACCAACAACTTGTTCGGGATCAGGAGATGATGGGCAAATAGTTGTATTTACATCAGGCGGTGTTGGACCAATTGGTATATCTACTGACGGTATAACGTATCAATATGGCAATGATACTATCAAAGGATTACCTGTAGGCGATACGACCATTTATGTGATGGATGATTGCGAAACAAAAATGCTCGATTCATTGGTAACTGTAACTGGACCAATTCCTATTGAAATAGACTCAGTTGTAGTTAACGACATAATTACCTGCTATGGCGCAAGTACAGGACAAATAACAGTTTACGCAAAGGGAGGAACAGGTAATTATACATATTTAATTGATGGAGTTCCAAATACTCCATCCAATAGTAATATTTTTACAGGATTATCTGGAGGATCTTATATAGTAAGTGTAAACGATGACAACGGATGCTCTGGTCCTGATAGCACTGCAATTATTAACGAGCCTACTCAATTAACCCTATCGGGATTAACTGTAACACATACTTCGGAGTGCAATACTCCACAGGATGTAGGATCCATATTGTTTAGTGGCTCGGGAGGAACCCCAGTCTATAGATTTGCTCTAGTTAGAGAAAGCGATCTGGATTCAACAACCAACGGAACAGGTAATTTTAATGGTTTGCAAGTTGATGATTACAGACTTTACGTAATTGATGACAATGGTTGTACAACAAACAGACTGGATACTTCTATTATTTTAAATCCTGCAATGGATATTTCACTTGGAAGAGTAAATAACGATTGTAATGGTCAAACCAACGGAGAGGTTACTGTTAATTTTATTACAGGAAACGAGGGAACAGGACCTTATATATATGCCTGGGAAGATAGTTTAGGAAATGCAGTAGGTGCGTCTCAGACCCTAACCGGACTAAAATCAGGATGGTACTTTGTAACAGTTACAGATAATAACTCACCGGATAATTGTGTAGATATTGATTCTGTAGAATTAGTTGATCCAGATCCAATAGATGTTAATCCGGATCCTAGAAATAAAATATGTATTAATAGTCCTTCGAGAAATCTGTCTAATTCTTTAGGTAGAGTCATATTAACTCCTGAGGGAGGAACGCCAAAATACACTTATTCATGGACAGGTCCGAGTATAAATGCAAGTAACCAAACGGATAGTCTTATAGAGAATTTACAACCAGGATTATACAGTGTTACTGTAACCGACAGCAAAGGATGTGTTACAACATATAGTACAACATTAATTCCAGATTCTAATTATGATATACCAGCATATACAGTAGATTTTTACGACAATACTATTTGTTGGAATCAAAATGTAATATTTGAAAACACTTTCTCCGGAACTACTGTTGATAGTGTAATCTTTGAAGTGTCTGAAGTACAGGGTTCTGTGCCGGTCGTAACAACATGGTATGCTGATGTAACAACAAGCCCTGACACCATTATACATTCGATAGAAGGAAATTCAACCTTTAACTATATCAGAGCCATAAATGATTATTGTTACCAGGATACGAATGATATATATGTAGAATATTTCCCTGATTTTGAATTGGATATTGTTGGCCCAGAAGGTTTAGCTGAAGATACTGTTTATCTAAAGGGATCAACTTCCGGAGTAATTATGGCAAGTGCATTATATGCAACAGGAATTACATACCAATGGTATGAGTCTGATGTTCTGATTCCACAATCAGATAACCCAGTACTTACTGTAAATCCAGATTCTTCTGCACATTATTCTGTTGTTGCATCAACCAATGAATGTGTTGATTCATCTACGGTATATTTAGAATTTATTCCAGTAATAACACCAAATGAAGGTTTTACGCCAAATGGTGATGGTATAAATGATTTCTGGAGGATTAAATTCATCGATAAATTCCCTAATAATATTGTAACAATATATAATAGGTGGGGTGTTAAAGTATATGAGCAGAAGGGTTATAGCAGTACTGATGAAAGTAAAATGTGGGATGGTAATTCTAAAAATGGCAAGGAACTTCCTAGTGGTACATATTATTTTGTAATAATACTTAACGAAGAAGGTTTTAATCCAATTACCGGACCAATAACAATAATTCGATAGTATGAAAAAAATTAAGTTTATAATACTAGTTGCTTTATGTGTGGTGTTTGTTCAGAAAACAAACGCACAGCAAGCTCCATACTATACGCAATATATGTTTAACGATTATTTGGTTAATCCTGCTGTGGCAGGCACATATAATTATTTTAAAATTACCGCCAATCAACGTATTCAGTGGATAGGAATAAATGATTCTCCAAGAACAATGAGCCTTTCTGGTTACGGGCCATTTAAGGAACGTGATATGGGTTATGGAGGGTACATATACAATGATGTAACTGGACCTGAAAGCAGATTATCGGTTGGTGGATCTTATGCATATAATATAGCTCTTAATGATGAATGGAGAATTTCCGGAGGTTTATCTTTTGGAATAATGCAATATAAACTGGATGGAACTGCAATGAGCTTTGATGATGAAACATTATACAGTGACGATCCTGCTTTACCCACTGGTGTAGAATCAAGGATAATTCCGGATGCAAGTGTTGGTGTTTATGCATATACTACCTATTATTTTGTTGGGATTTCGGCCCATCAATTATTAGGCAATAAGTACAATTTGTATGAGGAAACAGATTCTATTCAAGGAATAAGTAGGTTAACTCAACATTTATATCTTTCTGGTGGTGCCAATTTTATTTTAAATAGAGATTTCCTTATTACGCCTTCTGCATTGATTAAGTATACGAGTCCAGGACAGATTCAAGCAGAGATAAATGCCAAAGTTACTTATAAACGCATGGCATGGGCAGCTCTTGCTTATAGAACGGGTGATGCTATTTCTATTATGGGAGGGTATAATTACGAAAATAGAATTCTAATTGGAATAGCGTATGATTTGACTGTTTCAGATATGAGAAGGTACTCAAATGGTACTATTGAAGTGATGGTTGGGTACAACTTTAATAAGATTAAGTAAATAAAATTACATATTTTTGATACCGGCAATTACTGCCGGTATTTTTATTTTAATATTTGAAATAATGATGAAAAAACTTCTAATAATAATTTTAGGTTTAGTGTTCTTTTCATGTAGCAATCAGACCAAAGTTCCCGAGTATGTTATACCAAAAGATGATATGATAGATATTATCTTGGACATTCATTTAACAGATGGATTATTTACAATTAGTAAAATCAGAAAAGAGATTACAAGTGCAGATTCGTTAAATTATTATGACGAAGTTTTCAGAAATTATGGATACACAAGAGCAGACTTTGACACTTCGGTATACTATTATAGTAAAAACATTAATGAATATGATAAAATATACGAAGAGGTATTAAATAGATTAAATGAGATGGATACTGAATTGCGGAAAGAAAATAAAGGAGAAAAAGAAAAGAAGGAAGAATTAATAGATAATTAAATGCGAAGAATTTCGGCTAATTATATTTATCCGGTTAGTCAACCTCCAATAAAAAATGGCATTGTCGAAGTTGACAATCTTGGGGTAATACAAAAAATTATTGATACAAAGGGCGATTTAAGGGAATCTAGAAAGTTAGAGTTTTTTAATGGAATAATTGTACCGGGTTTTGTGAACTCCCACTGTCATCTTGAATTGTCTGATCTAAAAGACAAAATATCAAAAAAGCAAGGCCTTCCTAAGTTTCTAGAAGAAATTATCACAAGCCGGAAATTTACAAAGCATGCAAAAGCAAATGTTTTAGAACTATATGATTCCTTCATGAAACAAGAAGGAATAATTGCAGTTGGTGATATTTGTAATACAAGTGATACGATTTTAATCAAAGAAAAGAGCAAAATTTACTATCACACTTTTGTTGAGGCCATTGGTTTGCAAGAACATGCTGAAAAGATTTTCGCTAAAAGCATTCGGTTATCACAAGAGTTTAAAAATAAAAATTTAGCTTCTTCCATTGTACCCCATGCTCCGTATTCGGTTTCAAAGGAGCTTTTGGAATTAATCAGGGACCATGCAGAAAATGAAAATACAATCATATCAATTCATAACCAGGAAAGTAATGCTGAGAACGAAATGTTTATTGGCGCTACTGGAGGTTTAATAGATACATTTAGAAGAGTAAGAATTGATTTAGGTACATTTAAAGCAACAGGAAAAACATCCATAAAATCCATTCTAAGGCACTTGCCAACAAACAATAATATAATTTTTGTTCATAATACTTTTACTAGTAAAGAGGATATAGACCTTGTAAATGAAAATATTAAAAAAGCTTTTTGGTGTTTGTGTCCAAAGTCTAATTTAAACCTTGAGAAACGATTACCAAATATTGATTTGTTTAAAAGATTGTCGAATGTAATAATCGGCACAGATAGTCTTGCCTCTAATGATAATTTGTCGATTTTGGATGAAATGAAAGTAATAAATAAATATTACCCCGAAATTAAATTTGACAAATTAATTAAATGGGGAACGCTGAATGGGGCAAAAGCATTAAAGATTTACAATAAATATGGAAGTATTGATATCGGAAAGTCCCCGGGGCTTAATTTAATCTCAAACTTCGATTTTGATAAAATGCAAATTACTGAAGAAAGTAAGATAAAAGTACTCGTTTAGCTTACTCCTTTAGATTTAAGGTACTCAACAGCTTCTTTGTCGTATTTTAAAATGTGTTCATCGAACCAATTTTCCAAGTATTGATATATCTCCAGACATAAATTTGGTTTGTCGTTTTGAACATCTTTTTGAAACTGAATAATTCTTTCAATAAATTGATTGTGTTCTGATTTGTGCAAATCGAAATTGGGATATTTTAGATCTTTAAAATAAATCTCTTCTTTTATAAAATAATGATCAATTAAATATGCTAACTGAAAAAATATATCAGAAACGTTATTCTTACAAGTATTTCCATTGATAATAACTTTTAGTTCATTAATTATTTCAAGAAACTTCTTGTGTTGCTCGTCAATAATACCAATATTCACGGTATACTCTTCTTTCCACCTATAAGGTTCCGGATTAACTCTATTTTCCATTTTTAGATAATTTAATCTGTTTACAAATTTAAAATGAAGCAGTTTAAATAAAATGATAATTATCATTAAATCAGAAGACTATTGGTTTCAGGGCAAAGCAGAGTAGCTTAATGCACTATTTAATTTCATTTTAAATGCGCCCTAATTATTTCTTTTGCTAAATTTGAACAAATACCAGGAAATGCAGAAGTCAACAAAAATTCTTGTATGTCCATTAGATTGGGGTTTAGGACACGCTTCCAGAGATATTCCAATAATCTGCAAATTACTGGATGCTGGATTCGACGTAATAATAGCTGCTTGCGGGGATACAGTTAATTTTCTCAAATTAGAATTTCCTGAATTGGTTGTTATAAACCTGCCAGGATATAAAATTCGATATTCAAAGAGGAATTTTCAGATTATAAAAATGCTTGCATTAATTCCAAAAATTATTTCTCACACCTATAAAGAACACTATCTTCTAAAAGAGATTATTGAAAAATATGCAATCGATATAGTAATTGCGGATAACCGTTTTGGTTTGTGGAATAATAGAACATATAACATATTTATTACGCATCAGCTAAAAGTTAAATTCCCGGGTTTTTTGAGATTACTGGAACCAATTTATAAAGGTATTTCAGGTTTTTTTATTCGTAGGTTCGACGAATGCTGGATTCCGGATTACATGAGCGAAAATAATTTATCAGGTGAACTATCACACTCAAAAATTAAACTGGACAATTGCTATTATATTGGACCTTTGTCCCGATTCATGAAAGACGCAAAGAATGAAGTTAATGAAGACATTGATATATTATTTGTTTTATCGGGTCCCGAACCTCAGAGAAGCATTTTTGAAAATAAAATTATTGATCAAGTAAATGACAAAGGATTAAAAATAATATTGGTAAGGGGCACAACAAAAAAAATAAATAAAATGCCAAAAATAGTGGTTTTGGACGTTGCAAACACAAAAATTTTAAGCGATTTATTAGTGAGAGCAAAAATGGTTATTTGTCGATCGGGATACACTTCTATTATGGATTTATACTTGCTTAAAAAAAAGACAGTTTTAGTTCCAACACCTGGTCAGACCGAACAGGAATATTTAGCGCAATACTTATCACAAAAAAATATCTTTTATTCCATAACACAAAAAGAGTTTACTTTAGATATGGCTACACAAAACGTGTTCAATTTTCCTGAAATTTCAAAGGAAAAAAATGAAGTTTTGGAGCAAAGAATTATTAATTTAAAAAAGAAGTATTGCAGCAGTTGATACTAATGCTCCTGTTAACCAACCTAAGTATATTTGATAATTTTTATGAGCTTTTAGCACCAGTCTCGAATAGCCAATAATACCTGAAACTATTATGGCAGCGATGATAAAATATTCCAGGTTAACTCCAAGCCTGAACGAAACAGCAATTAATGAACCTGTTAATCCACCAAGACCAATCATATGCGCACTTATTTTCCATTTAAATGAGAGCAGGAAAAGAACCATAACAGTTATTGCTGCAGCAAGAATAAACTTGGTTATAGTTTGCGGAGCTCCAAGCCTTAGCAACAGATAATAACAAAATACGTAAAGAGCCGAGGTAATAAAAAAAGGTATTAGACGCTCTCTTGCATTTTCCATTTGCACGTTTTTAATGACACGATGAAAAATAAAGAAGGGAACAAAAGTTAAAGGCAGAACAAAAGTGCTTACAACAACAACCAGAAGAATAATTTTTTTTGCCTGAAATGGCAAGTACTCCAAAACCGAACCAGAATTGTATAAAATAATAATTCCGATCGTCGGTAATAAAAGGGGATGTAATATTGTGGAGAATATTTTAGCTAAGGTTTTTCCCATTTTAAAGTTCTTTTCTTAATCGAGCTACCGGGATATTTAACTGCTCACGATATTTAGCAACTGTTCTTCGGGCAATTTTATAACCTTTCTGTTTCAAAATATCGGTTAACTTATCATCAGTTAAGGGTTTTTTCTTATTCTCATTTCCAATACATTCTTTCAGGATAGATTTAATTTCTCTGGTCGAAACTTCTTCGCCTGATTCAGTTTGAAGACCTTCAGAGAAAAAATATTTTAACGAATAAATGCCAAAATGTGTTTGAATATATTTGCTGTTGGCAACACGCGATATGGTTGAAATATCCAGGCCGGTTCTTTCTGCAATATCTTTTAGTATCATTGGTTTTAATTGCGATTCGTCCCCTTCCAAAAAATAATTATACTGATACTCAATAATTGCATTCATTGTTAATAAGAGCGTATTTTGACGTTGTTTAATAGCGTCAATGAACCACTTGGCAGAATCCAGTTTTTGTTTTACAAAAGAAATGGCTTCCTTGTCACTCTTTGTTTTTTCGTTTTTATTCTTACTGGTATAAGACTGAAGCATTTCTGTGTACGTATAACTAAGTCTAAGATCGGGAACATTTCTTGCGTTCAATGAAAGCTGCAGATCACCCTCATTATTATCAAGAATAAAGTCCGGAACAAGAGTCTGAATGGAATGTGAAGTACTTGAAAAACTACTTCCTGGTCTTGGGTTAAGCTTTAAAATTTCGTTAACAGAATTCTTAAGTTGTTCTTCGGTAATGTTTAATCGAGTGACGATTTTGTCATAATGCTTTTTGGTAAACTCATTAAAATAATATTTCAGAATTTTCCAGGCAAGCTTTATTTCAGGATTTTCCTGGTCTTTGTTTTCAATCTGTATTAGCAAACACTCTTGTAAATGTCTTGCTCCAACACCTGCAGGTTCCAGATCTTGGACAATTCGCAAAACTTCCAGCAATTCATCTTCATCTGTTTCAATGTTTTGAGAAAACGCAAGATCATTCGCGATGGCTTCCAATTTACGACGCACATAACCGTCATCATCTAAATTACCAATGAGATATGTTGCAAGAACTTCTTCTTTCTCATTAAGGTTTCTTAGTCCTAACTGATTTTGTAAGTGTTCATTAAATGATATTCCAACAGAAAAAGGGATATCTTCTTTTTTATCATCCTTTGAATAATTGTTTGCAGATAATTTGTACGAAGGAATGTCTTCCTCGTTTATATAATCATCTAAAGAGAATTCATCAATATCGTTATCAATATTGTCTTCATTTATTTCTTCTTCACTAGTTTCTTGAAATTCCTCTTCTTCCTTTCCTTCCTCAAGCACAGGGTTTTCTTCCAACTCTTTCTTGATTCTTTGCTCAAGCTGAATAGTCGGAATCTCCAGAAGCTTTATCATCTGAATTTGCTGTGGAGATAGCTTTTGTAATAATTTTTGTTGTAAACTTTGCTTTAACATTTCCTGTGCAAATATTTCCTTAAAAGTAATTAAAATTCTGCATTCTTAGGTGTTCTTGGGAATGGAATTACATCTCTGATGTTAGACATTCCTGTAACAAATAGAATTAACCTTTCAAAACCCAATCCGAATCCGCTATGTGGAACTGTACCATACATTCTAGTTTCCAGGTACCACCACATATCCCTTTCTGGAATCCCCATCTCTGATATTCTGGCTGCTAATTTTTCATAAACTTCTTCACGTTGCGATCCCCCTATAATCTCACCAATTCCAGGAAATAGAATATCCATTGCACGCACCGTTTTCCCATCATCATTTTGTTTCATGTAAAATGCTTTGATGTCTTTTGGGTAATCTACCAAAATTACAGGCTTTTTGAAATGTTTTTCAACTAAATAACGTTCGTGTTCAGATTGCAAATCAATACCCCATTCTACTGGAAACTGGAATTTTCCTTTTTTAGCTGGCTTTGAATTTTTAAGCACATCAATTGCTTCTGTATAGGTTAATCTTACAAAGTCGTCTTTTAAAATAAACTCAAGTTTTTCAAGCAAAGTCATATCAGATTTTTCATTCTGAGGCTTATTCTTTTCTTCTTCGATTAAACGATTTTCTAAAAACTTAAGATCATCCATGCAGTTATCTAAAGCATACTGAATTAGATATTTAAGCATATCTTCTGCTAAATCCATGTTATCATGAATGTCGTAAAATGCCATTTCGGGCTCAATCATCCAAAATTCAGCTAAGTGCCGAGGAGTATTTGAGTTTTCTGCTCTAAATGTCGGACCAAAGGTGTAAACATTGGATAATGCGGTTGCGCCTAATTCTGCTTCTAATTGTCCAGAGACAGTTAAATTTGTTTCTTTTCCAAAAAAGTCTTCAGTATAATTTATTTCTCCCTTTTCAGTTTTTGGTATGTTTTCTAAATCCAAGGTAGATACCTTAAACATTTCACCTGCCCCTTCGGCATCCGATCCAGTAACGATTGGTGTGTGTAGGTAGTAAAATTTTTTATCATTGAAATATTTATGGATGGCAAAAGCCATGGCATGTCTAATTCTAAATACAGCCCCAAAAGTGTTTGTCCTGAATCTTAAATGAGCAATTTCTCTTAAGTATTCTAAAGAATGTCTTTTCTTTTGCAGTGGATATTTTTCAGGATCGGCGACGCCATATATTTCAATTTTATTAGCCTGGATTTCAACGCTTTGGCCTTGAGCAAGAGACCTTACAAGAGTGCCATGCACATTTAAGCTAGCTCCTGTGGTAATATTTTTTATAAGATTTTCATCAAATTTGGCTACATCAATTACAACCTGAATATTATGAATTGTAGAACCATCGTTAAGCGCTACAAACGCTACTTGTTTGTTTCCTCGTTTGGTTCTAACCCAACCTTTTGCATTTACATCTCTATCAACCTCTTTCGATTGCAATAATTCCTTAATAAAGCTTCTTCTTTGTTCCATAAGTCCTAGTCATATAATTATTCTCACAAAAATAATATTTTTCAATCGATATAAAATACATATTATCTTATATAAATAGGATAATCTAAGTTTTTAATTTGATTTTGTAGTGTATATTTTGTATATTATAACAATTGAATTCTTACCTAAACCTCTCGCTCTCTAATTTAAGTAGGGTAGACAATAAACAACCTAAGCAAAAAAAGGAACGTATGGAAAAATGGAATATTAAGTGCAATGTCTTCGCGGGTAACGAAAAGAATGAAAAATTAATGATTGTCATTAAAGACATTGTTGAAGAGTTTGACAGGCTTATTCCTGCCGGGCCTCCATTGGGGTTTAAAACTCTTGAAATTGTTAATGATGAGGTTTCAGGACCTACATTTTACTGGCCCAAAGGACAAGACTTTTACAAAATAGCTTTGAATATTTCTGATTTAAATTATAATCAGGCAGCATTTCAATTTACACAAGAACTATGCAGAATTTATTGTGATCCCAGAATGAGAAGCTGGTTTATTCAGCTCCTCAGTCACGTCTGTGCGCTTTACTCTTTAGAGTATTTATCTCAAAAATGGTCTGAGAATCCACCCAATGAGGAGTTAGTAGAGTATTGGTATAATTTTGATTCATATAAAAGTAATCTCTTAGGAGCAGCCTTTAGCAAAGTAGATATTGTTAAATATCAGGTTGCTAATGAATGGGTACAATATCAGGTTAATAAATTAAGACGTAAGGATAAAGTTAATCGTGGAAAATTATTAATTATTGCTTACGAACTACTCCCAATGTTTAAGAAAAATGTTGAAAGCTGGCAAATGCTGCCTTTTATAGGCAAATGTTCGGTAACACCTCCGCCATCAGATCCAAAGGATATTGTTGCTGACAGGGATACAGAACCTGACTTTGAAAAACTGATTGGGCAACTTCCGGAACTGATGATGGAATTTGCAAATAAGTTCTATGATAAAATAGGAGCGCGGGAGTATATATAATTTATTGGCTGATTGTTGTTAATACCTTCTTTTGTTTAACTAAAAATTTAAAGTGATGGAAGACAAGTTAATAACAATTGCGGTCCACAATTATGCAAGAGCAGAAATACTTCGTACCCGGCTTGAAGCAGAAGGCATTGAATGCTATCTAAAAAACATTAATCTTATTCATTCTGTGATCTCAGGAGGAGTGAAGGTGCGTGTTAATTCGAAAGATTTAGAAAAAGCTTTACGAGTGGTTGAAAAAGTAAGCGAACAGTTTCGCGACGATTATCAAAATGAACAGGAAAGTTCTAGCAGAAGCGTTCAACGAATTTTAGTCCCAATTGACTTTAGTGATTACTCGGTTAACGCTTGTCGTTATGCTATTGGTTTAGCAGAGAAATTAAATGCCGAGATAAAATTAATGCATGTATATTATAACCCGGTAGTAAATTCAATGCCTTTAACAGATACATACTATTATCAGGTTAATATGGATGAAATTATAAGGGAAATAGAACTGCGCGCGAAAAGCAATATGGAACAGTTTTATGCTGATTTAAAGGAGAAGATTGAAAAAGACAACATACAAGGTGTAAAACTGGATTATGCTTTGGTTAGAGGAATCGCCAGTGAGGAAATTATTAGCAAAAGCGAAGAATACAAACCCGACGTAATTATTATAGGAACAAGAGGTCAAGGAGAACGTGAAAATGATTTGATAGGAAGTGTAACAGCAAAAATAATAGAAGACACCAAAGTTCCTGTGCTGGTTATTCCTGAAGATTCGTTGTACGAAGGAATATCAACCATCAATATTATGTATGCAACTAATTTTGATGAGTCGGATTATCAAGCCATGAAAAAACTCATATTTTTATTGGCACCGTTTGATTTTAGATTGTACTGCATACATATTGGTAAATCCGATACCAATGATTGGGACAAAGCAAAAATGAATTCATTGAAAGAAAATCTTTTTAATCAATACCCTGACTATGAGATAGAATGCAGTATTCTAGAAGAAGAGAATTTTCTAAAGGGCATACAGGATCTGATTCGTGAAAAACACATTGATATCATTTCTCTTGTAACACATAAAAGAAATTTAATTTCTAAGCTTTTAAATCCAAGTGTAGCCAGAAAGGTTCTTTTTCATACAAACATACCTTTTCTTGTGTTTCATTCCGGAAGATAACTGGAAAGAGTTTCAGCTATTTTAAGGTCTATTTGAGAAGTGATCTTAATGTTTTCCCGGTTACAGGGGACAAGATTTATTTTTATACCTAGTTTTTCTACAACACTCGCATCATCGGTAAAATTTTCTTCCCAATCTTGTTGGTACGCTTTTTTAATTATTTTAACATCAAATGCCTGTGGTGTTTGAATAAGTTTAAATTTGTTTCTATCGGCAGGTTGATTAATCCCATTCTGAACAAAACGAATTGAATCTACCAAATATATAT
>PKTC01000158.1 GCA_002869305.1 Marinilabiliales bacterium | reverse complement strand
CAAATTCTGTAAAGATGTGAGGTTCTTTCAAATTGTTTGCTTCACAAAATAACTTAATTTGAGAAATTATCTCGTCGGCCATGTACTCATAATCATAATAGAAAGAAAGCGTGTTTTTTATCGGAAATCCACCGCCAATATTTAATGAATCCAGCGAAGGACATACTTTTTTAAGTTCACCATACACGTTCAAACATTTCACAAGTTCACTCCAATAGTACGCTTTATCTTTAATTCCGGTATTGATAAAAAAGTGAAGCATTTTTAACTTAATATTCGGATTTCCATCAATTTGTTTAAGATAAAAATTTACAATGTTTTTATAACCAATCCCCAAACGAGAAGTATAAAACTCGAACTTAGGCTCTTCTTCAGATGCTATTCTGATGCCAACTTCAAAAGGAACTTCGATTAATTCCTCTAATTTCTCCAGTTCCTTATAATTATCTATAACGGGGATAGTGTTTTTAAAACCATTGTTGATTAGTCGAGCAATATTTTCAATGTATGCATCGCGTTTAAATCCGTTACATATGATATAAGTAGATTTATTAATCTTTTTTTCTTTGTAAAGAGCTTCTACAATATTGATATCATAGGCTGATGAAGTTTCAATATGAATATCATTTTTTAAAGCCTCATGCAATACATGCTTAAAATGTGAGCTTTTGGTACAGTAACAATAATGATAGTTGCTACGGTAATTTACCTTTTTCATGGCGTTTTGAAACCACGATCTGGCTCTTTGAATTTGATTGGAAATTTGCGGTAGATATGTAAATCTCAGTGGTGTTCCGTATTCATCAATAATGTCCATTAATGGAATTTTGTGAAAGAGAAGATTTTCACCATCTAATTCAAACTCAGATTGTGGAAAATCGAAAGTTTGTTCAATTAAGTCAAGGTATTTAATTTTCATTCATATAAAATATAAATTCATTAAGGAAAATGCAAATTAAATAAAATTTGAATACAAAAACCCATTTTAAATTTAATCTAAAAAAGTTTTTTGCTTTACAAATAAAAAAGCCACATGAAATGTGGCTTTAAGAATTTATAAATATAAGTGGTTTAATAATATAAAATCCAGGCTTGTAATCCTTTTTCCTGAGCAAGAAATTTATATTCGGCAATGGCTTTTCTTTTATCAGTAAATGAGTTAAAGCTCACGGCATGCATTCCATTTCGTTCTGCCAATTTTTCAGCATTGTAACCCTCTGCTTTTAGTTTATTCATGTATGAGACAGCATATTTCTCATTTTTGAAACTACCGGCGATAATGTAATATTTTTTTTGAGGTGATGCAGGTTTTTTTGCAACAGGCTCTTTAGTTTCTGTTTTTGCTGTTGTTTCTTTTTTAACTTGTTCCGAAGATTTTTTCGTTGTCTGTTCAGATATTTTGGTTGTTTTCTTCTGAGTTACTTTTTCTGTTTTAGCTTTTTCTTTATTAAAAACTTTTTTAACAGTATTAAAATTTAAAAGGGCCCAAATAAATATAGCTGCTAAAGGAAGTCCAATGGCGACGGACCAAACTAATCCTTTATTAATAGGTGTTTTTTCTTTCTTATAACTATAAATTGGTTTTGCTTGCGCAGATGGTGTTTTTTCCTTAGCTTTTTCAGTTGTTACAGATGCTGGTTCCTTTTTTTCTTCTTTGAACTCTTCTAGTTTAATTTCTTGCTTAACTTCTTTTTTTTCAGGACTTGCAGCTTTGGTTTCTGAAGCTTTAGGTTTTTCTTCCTGTTTTTTTTCTTCTTTTGCTTTGACTGTTTCTTTAGCCACGGGTGTCTTTTTTGCTGCAGTTTTTGTTGTTGATGTTTTTTCCGCAACAGCTTTCGGCTTTACAGATTCTTTAACAACAGGTATAAATTGAACTTTACCTTGTTTGTCAGCTTCAAAATGGCCAAAGTCTTTAATTACATATGGTTTTTCTAGTTCAAGCTCTTTTTTAACATCATCAATAAACTGCTTGATTTTTTCAGCAGCTTGTTCTTTTGTAACGCCTTCTTTTTTAATGATATACTTTTCTAATAACTCATCATTAAATTTCAAAAATGGGCTAAAATAAATATCTTTTAATTTTTCCTCTAAAGTGCTCGCATCTTTGCTTTTTGAAGTTGCTCTTACCAGGAAGGCTCCATAATTAGGAACTATAACTCGGTTATTGGTGGCAAGTAATTCCTGAATGTAAGTTGCGATCATGACGACAGTTTTTATGTTAGTATTAAAATTATAAATGTAACTATTTTCAACTAAAATTAAAAAGCATTGGTGCAGATATAGTTACACAAAACAAATGTAATAAAATTTAATATGTTAACTTACAGCTAAATACTCATTTTGATTAAATAACGTAAGAAAATAAAATTAATTTTTAGTGAAGGCCTTATTTATTGTAGAGAGTAGTGTTTCTATCTTTATTGGCTTAGCTATGTAATTATCAAATCCAGCATCTAAACATTTGCTTTGATCATTATCTTGAGCATAAGCAGTTTGTCCAATAATTTTCAGATTGCTTTTGTGTTGTTTGATTTTCTGAGTAGCCTCGTATCCATTCATGTTTGGCATATTAATATCCATTAATACCAAATCAATACTGTCGTTCTTTAAACACAATTCAACAGCTTCTTTGCCATCTTTTGCCCATAGAATTTTGGCTTTGGTTGGCAGTAATATTTCTTCAATCAGTTTATAGTTAATATCAATATCATCGGCAATTAATAATACTTTATTTTGCCAGTTAAACTGATTTACAGAGTTGCTTTCCTCAACTTCAAATTTCGATTCTGGCTGTTCGTAAGGTAAAGTAAAGTATATGTTTGTACCTTGTTCTGGTGTTGATTGCACCCAAATATCTCCTTCTAAATGATGTACAATTTTTTTGGATATGCTTAATCCAATTCCTGTTCCACCATATTCTCTGGTAAATGACTCATCTGCCTGACGGAACAGATCATAAATCATGTCAAATTTATCATTCGAAATTCCAATGCCAGAATCAATTACATAAAACTGAATTTTTTTATCGTCTTCGATCAGCGTGTAGCCAAATTCTACAAATCCCTTTGTTGTAAATTTAACTGCGTTCTCAATTAAATTATAAAGAATTTGCTTTAATCGAACTGGGTCGGTGATAATGGAAAAATCTTTTTCACGCGATCCCTTATTCATCGACAAATGAATTTCTTTTTTTGAGTCATTTTCAATTTGTATACTAAAGCTTACGTAAAGATCTAAAAGTAGCTTATTCAGATAGCATTGAGTTTTATTTAGTTGAATGTCGCCAGATTGTATTTTTGATATATCTATTACATCATCAATAAGCTTTAGTAAGTTTTGACTATTATCATTAATCAGATTATTGAGTTTAACTTTTTCTTCTTTTGACATGTCCTCATCTAAAAGCAAGTTAGAAAAACCAATAATAGCATTCATGGGAGTTCTAATTTCATGCGATAGGTTTGCCAGGAAGGCAGTTTTAAGTCGGTTGGATTCTTCAGCCTTTTCTTTAGCATCAATAAGCTCTTTTTCGCTTTTTTTCCTTGCAGTAATGTCTTCAGATATTATTACAAAATGAGTAATTTCTCTCTTACTGTTCTTTACGGCTGAAATAGAAGCCAACTCCCAATAAATTTCTCCATTTTTCTTTTTATTATGAAATTCACCTTGCCAATCTTTTCCAGAAATAACAGAGTTGATTATATTTTGGAATGATTCAATGGTATTTTTACTATTATTCGAATGGAGAATACTAATGCTTTTTCCAATGACATCAGCCTCACTATATCCGGTTATTTGAGTAAAGCTTGGGTTAATTATTTCAATTTTACCTTCTAAATCGGTAATCACAACACATGCAGGTGAATGGTGTATGGCATTTGAAAGAATCTTGAGTTCTAATTCTGTTTTCTTTTTTTGGGTAATATCAATAGATACACCGCCAATGTGCCATGAATTATCTGCCGCTCTAAATCTGAACTTATGTGTTTGATAGGTTTTAATTTCACCTAATTTGTTTGGCAATTGATCTTCCACAATTAACACTTCGCCATTAAGAACTTTTTGGTCCTCCTCAATAACTCTATTCGCATATTCTTCTGGAAATATTTCTTCGGGTGTTTTATTTTGGCAATTATCATTGGAATGAACATTATCCATGTATTTATTCAAATAAACCGATCGGAAATTTTCATCTTTAATAAAAACACCCAGAGGAAGATTATCCATAAAGAAACTGAATTGTTGCTCTGTCTTAAGAAGAGCTTCCTCTGCTTCAACCCGCTTGGTTATATCCTTAAAGTCTTCAATAACGCCTAGAATTTCTCCATGTTCTCCTTTGAAGGCAACTGCATTAAGAATACCAGGAATGACCTTGCCTTGACGACTTGACTTTTTTATATCTTGTTCAATTCGGTCCTCGCCATTTTTTATTTGATTTAATGGACATTCAGCAGTATGGCAATAAGGTCCGGGAAATATATCATAACATTTTTTACCTTCTGCATCTTCCTTACTTATTCCCGAAAGCATATTAAATGCTCTATTAACACGTATTATATTATAATTATTATCTATCAATCGCATGCTGTTGCCAGTAGTATTAAATATCTGGTTAAGTTCAGCGTTTGCCTTAACAATTTCTTTGGTTTTTTGAGCCAGTCGTTTGTCCAGAGAATCCTGTAAATTAAAAACCTTTAATATAATTTTGTTAAATGAAAAATGCAGTATGATATAGGTTGATAAAAGGATTAAAAAAATGATTACAAGAGACCTATATACAACGGTTTTAAACTGATTTTGAAGATCTGTTATTTCTCGAAAATAAATGATCCCTTCCAGACCTTCATTGCTAAGGTTTGTTTCTACCTTAATAATATCAACATAATAGTATTTGCTATGATATTTAAATTTGTTGGGAAATGTAATCTTCTGCTTTAACGTTTCTTGAAAAAAGGCATTTTCTGAAGTAGATCTAATCATTTGGCTTTCTTTAAATGAAATGGCATTTAAATTACTTATGAGCTTTTTATCGAGCTGTTTGGCATTAAACAGAGTAGCGATATGAACATCAAAATCTTTTTCAACATGCTCAATTACTTCTGTTTCACGGATTGCAAACTCTATACAACCGACATATTCACCTTTATAGATAATGGGCTCAACAATTTTATAATAAAGCTGTGAATTATATATTTCAAAACCTTTTTTCTTCTGTTTTTCTTGGTTTGATTTGAAAACAACTGAATTACTGTTTAGCTTTCGGCTTGGGTCTCCCGCACCAGTCTCCATATTTAGAACCAGCTGATTTTCTTTTGAGTAAAAATTTATTTCAAAATGATATGGATCTTCTGATTTTAGAACGGTGTAAAAAGGAAATATTTTTTGATATAAAGCTTGGAAATTGTTTGCTTTAAACTGACTTTTTATTTCTGGATTATTAACAAAATACTGGATTTTATCCCGATATAGTTGATTTGTATTTTGTAGGAGGGTCTTAATTTCAAAATGAACAATGTCATTTTCTTTCTGAATTTCCCAATCAATAAATTGTTTTTGTTTTCTAATGTCCAGCGTAAAGTAAAGTGTGCATAAAATTAGCAGTACTGACATTACTGCAAAAATGGTTTTATTTTTCAACCGTCTTTCGAAATCCATAATATTCCTTATCCCAACATCTTAAATCTGTTTGCAAATAAAGTAAATTTAATGAAACTAAAAAATTACGGTTAAGGGGTTTGGAATCTTTTTTTCAAGAGTTTGGTCAATTTTTTTTTTCTTAATTGTTAATAACCTCATCAAGCCTTTAATCAAGCTAGTTAATAAGTTTTTAATTTAGTTTTATGTTATTTGACATTGTTTGGCTTGTATGAATTCAATCTTAGATATTTTAATTTCATTCTATATTGAGTAATTTGCAGCTTTAATATTAAAATTTGTGAAATGAAATTTAAAAAGCAATTAAACAGACTCTTTTCCATTCTTTTATTCAGTTTTTTAATAAATAGTATTTATGCGCAATCAATTTTCGATCAATTCGAAACTTTGGCAGAAATACCTGCAACATCCGTAAAAGATCAGGCAAAAACAGGCACGTGCTGGAGTTTTGGAACGACTTCATTTATAGAATCTGAGTTGATCAGAATGGGCAAAGGAGAATTTGATATTTCAGAAATGTTTACTATTCGATGCACATATGAAGATCATGCCAAACAATATGTTCGATACCACGGGAATTTAAATTTTAGCTCAGGAGCCGAAGGTTGGGATATGTTTAATATTATTGATACGTATGGTATAGTACCACAAAAAACATATACTGGATTAAAGATAGATCCAATTCAACACGATCATCGCGAAATGGATAAGGTTTTAAAAGCTGTTGTGGATGTTTTGGTAGATACGAAAAAACTTACACCAGTATGGGATGATGCAGTTAGTGGAATTTTAGACGCTTACTTAGGGGATTATCCATCAGAGTTTGAATACAATGGAAAAAAATACTCACCAGAAAGTTTTAGAAACTATCTTGATATAAATGGATCAAATTATTGGGCTATAACATCTTATAATCATCATCCGTATTATTCCGAGTTTGTATTTGAGTCACCAGATAATTGGTCGAACGGAATTGTAAAAAACGTTGAGCTGAATGATTTAACCGACATAATAGATCATGCACTTATAAAAGGATATTCTGTGGTGTGGGCAAGCGATGTAAGCGATCCCGGTTTTAATCATGCAAAGGGGCTTGCTATTGTTCCGGAGAAGGATTGGGGTGCAATGGACAATCAATACCAGGAGGAAGTATTTACAAAATTTATGAATCAAAAAGAAATTACTTCTGAAATGAGGCAGTTAGGATATGACAATTACGAAACAACAGATGATCATTTAATGCATATTGTTGGATTGGCAAAAGATCCAAACGGCATAAAATATTATAAGGTAAAAAATTCATGGGGCACAGATAATGCATTAGGAGGCTATTTTTATGCTTCAGAAGCTTATGTAAAACTAAGAACAATGTCAATAGCAGTGCATAAAGACGCCGTTCCGAAAAACATCGCAGAAAAATTTTAAAATGTAGAAAAATGATCAGAAAATTATTTCTGATTCTATGCAGTACAGCCTATTTCTATGCACAGGGGCAATAAGAGCCTAAAAATCCAGTAAGTTTTGCTCTCAAACCCCAGTATGGATTTATTCTTCCACATTCCAGTAAGGTCGAACATTTAACTCATACAAATCCTTATGGTTTTGAGTTCGAAGCAGCTTGGCTAATGTTAAAAGAGAAAAATTGGAGGCAATGTAATTGTTATTCAAAAACGGGGATTTCATTTGTGTATGTAAATTATGATAATCCTAAGGTAGTTGGAAGCTCATACAACATTATTGGATTTGCTGAGCCTTACTTATATAGAAAGAAGAACTTTAGTTTTTCAGCACGAATGGGTGTTGGAATAAGTCTGCTTGATCACATTTATGACGTAGAAACTAATCCTACTAACACATTTTTTTCTACTACTTTAAGTTACATTATTCATGTTGACTTGAACGCCTATTTTAAGTTAAATGAAAGTTACAGCATTATGTCTTATGCGAAATACAACCACATTTCTAATGGGGGAGTTAAACAACCTAATTACGGCATGAATTTTCCTATGTTTGGCGTAGGACTCAATTATTACCCAAGCGGAAAAAATGATTTCCCGGACAGAGAGAAAAAAGAGTTTAGTGATGAATGGTTTTATCATGTATATGCATTTGGAATGCTAAAAAAGATAGAAGATGATCCACCATTCGATGAAGTAACAAAGATTAATTTTGGTTTTTTGGGAATTACGGGAAGAACAGTTAGCTTATTAAATGGATTTAGTGTGGGGCTGGAGTATTTTTATGATGCTGGAGCTAAAGAAGAAATAGAGAGAAAGGGAATAAATGATGATTTTAATAAAATATCGGGATTAATAGGTCATCACTTACTCTTTGGAAAATTTGACTTTTCCCAATATTGGGGCACCTATATATATGCTCCTTATAAACCGGCTACTTTTTATCAGCGATATTCATTAAGTTACAGGATTTTTCCTTGGGCAATTGCAGGTGTTACTCTTAAAGCTCACGGAGATGTAGCCGATAGTTTTCAAGTAATTTTAGGCTTGGCAATATAAGAATCAATTAAGTTAAATAAATCTTAATGCTTTTTCTAAATTTGCATAAACCCAATTAAAATAGAAATGCAAAAGTATAATTTAACTCGAGATCAAATAAAGCTAATTAAAGGATTTCAGAAGAATGAAATCACGGAATATTATATTTATTCGAGACTATCGCGAAAAATGAAAAATGAAAAAAATGCGAAGACGCTGCAATTAATTGGTTACGATGAAATGCGTCATTATATGTTTTGGAAAAACTTTAGTGGTGCAGACATAAGACCCAATAGATGGAAAGTGTTTAAATTTTACTGGATTGCAAGAATTTTTGGAATTACCTTCGGAATAAAACTAATGGAAAAAGGAGAGGAAGGAGCTCAGGAAGCATATATTAAAGCCTGTCAGTTTATTCCTGAAGCCAAGCAAATTGTTGAGGATGAGGATGACCACGAAAAGCAACTCATTGAAATGCTCGAAGAAAAGAAGCTTGAATATGTTGGATCCATTGTTCTTGGTTTGAATGATGCTCTGGTAGAACTTACAGGAACATTAGCGGGGCTTACGTTTGCTTTGCAAAATACACGATTAATTGCAATTGCTGGATTAATTACTGGCATTGCAGCTTCCTTTTCAATGGCCGCTTCAGAATACTTATCAACAAAATCTGAAGGCAATGGTGAGAATGCGTTGTCATCAGCAATTTATACCGGGATAGCGTATATTTTTACCGTTATTGTTTTAATTCTTCCATACTTTTTATTTACCAACTATTTTGTATGTTTAGGTTTAACAATGACTTTTGCCGTGTTGGTGATATTATTTTTCAATTATTATATAGCTATAGCAAAAGATCTTAATTTTAGAAAGCGATTTTGGGAAATGTTTATTATAAGCATGGGAGTTGCAGCACTTACTTTTGGAATAGGTTATTTAATCAGGGTTTTTCTAGGAATAGATGTCTAGAATTGTCTTTATAGTCGTTTAAAAATATTTTGATACTCTAAATATGAACTGGGACAAATTACTTTCAGCAAAAAGACTTGGATTAGAAGATCGTGAATTTAAAAATACTGACGAGATTCGTTCACAATTTCAGCGTGATTATGATCTAATTATATTTTCTTCACCATTTCGCCGATTACAAAATAAAACACAAGTTTTTCCATTGCCGGGAAGTATTTTTGTACATAACAGGCTAACGCACAGTTTAGAAGTTGCGAGTGTTGGAAGGTCATTAGCAAATCTTGTTGCTCAATATTTGCAGAACAGAGAAGACATTCAAAATAAAGTAATTTTAAATGAGTTAGGCTCCATTGTTTCCGCAGCCTGTTTAGCACATGATCTTGGAAATCCACCTTTTGGTCATGCTGGGGAAGTCGCGATTTCAAAATACTTTTTAGAAGGAAATGGTCGGAAGTTTAAAAATGCTGTTACACCGGATGAGTGGAATGATCTAACGAATTTTGAAGGAAATGCTAATGCATTAAGGTTATTAACACATCAGTTTTCTGGTAGAAGAAAAGGAGGTTTTGCTCTTACGTATACTACGCTTGCGAGTCTGATTAAGTATCCTTATGGTTCCAATGCCATGATCCCTGGCAAAAGCAAGTTTGGATATTTTCAGGCAGAAAAGGATACATTCCTGAAAATAGTTCATGAACTAGGATTAAAAAAGGTGAGTGACCAACCTGCGAGATTTGCTCGTCACCCATTGGTGTTCTTAGTTGAGGCTGCTGATGATATTTGTTATGAGATTATGGACATTGAAGATGCACACAAGCTAAAAATACTTGATACACCAAAAACCTTTGAGTTGTTGTTAAACTTTTTCGATCCAATTAAAGACAAACATTTTTTTGAAATTAAAGAACAAGTTTTTGAGGAGGTTAAAGATTTAAATGAGCAGGTTGCCTATTTAAGGGCCTCGGTAATTGGAAAATTAATAAGAGAAACAGCTGAGGTATTTATTAAAAATCATGATTTAATTCTAAGAGGAGAATATAATCAAACTTTGATTAAAGGTTTGCAAGGAAAGAGCGAAGAGGCATTTGAAAAATGCAAAAATCTTGCTATTCGCGAAATATATAACCATAAATCTGTGATCAAAATTGAGTTAACTGGATTTAATGTTTTGGGAATACTTTTAGATGAATTTATTACGGCTATTTTTAATCCAGACAGCAATTATTCACAAAAAATACTTTCAATTCTACCTTCGCAATTTAGTGTCGAAGGGCATAGTTTTTACAAAAAAGCATTGTCCATCGTAGATTTTGTTTCTGGAATGACAGATTTGTATGCTGTTGATTTATACAAAGATATAAAAGGGATAAATCTTTAAAATATTAGAATTAATGTCGTAACTTGCTTAAAACAGGCTTTATGGAAATTTTTTTAGAAAGTAATTATTTTAAATACTCTTTAATTATAGTAGTAACACTAATTGCTGCGATGATCATAACCAGGATATTGCGTTTTACAATGAATCGCTTTTTTATCCGAACATCACAAAAATTAAATGTTGATCATACCAAATTTAACTTTTTAAAGAATGCTGTAAGCTTTATGGTTTTTATTGCAGCGTTTATAGTCATATTTATTATGATTCCTGAGCTAAAGGCACTAGGCCTGACCATAACTGCAGGTGCCGGAGTAATTACTGCTATATTAATATTTGCTTCTCAACAAGCATTTTCAAATATTATAAGCGGTATATTTATTGTAATCTTCCAACCCTTTCGCGTAAACGATCACATCAAAATAGGCGATTTATTTGTAGGGTATGTTGAGGATATAACTCTAAGACATACAGTAATTCGAAACTATGAAAATAGAAGAATTGTTGTTCCAAATTCTGTGATAAGTGCTGAAACTATTGTTAACTCAAATATTGTTGAGGATAAAATATGTAATTTCCTGGAGATTGGAATTAGTTACGACTCTGATGTTGATAAGGCCATGGAAATTATGCGATCAGAGGCAATGAAACACCCAAACTTTATAGATAATCGAACAGAAGAAGATAAAATGAATAAGGTGCCTCCAGTAATTGTGCGTGTAATAAATTTAGCAGACTGGTCTGTAAATCTGAGAGCATACGTATGGTCTGAAAATAGTCCGATGGGATTTGTCATGAAGTGCGATTTACGCAAAGCTATTAAGGAGAGATTTGAAAAAGAAGGGATTGAAATACCATTTCCATACAGAACGGTTGTTTTTAAAAAGGATATAGATAATCAAAAGGAATGATATGAAAAGAAGAAAATAAAAATCATTAGTTCATAAGATTGGCCAAATACCTGGTAGCTTAACCTATACAGGAATAGCAAGAAATGAACCTGCAGCAATTCGGCTAATTCAGTACAATGAAAAAGATGTTTCCTTGAATCAAGAGCTGATTTGGAAGGATATTGTTGATAAAATAGAGCCTAGCCAGGTAAACTGGATTCATTTTTTCACACTGGATCAAGTAGATGCTATTGAAAAAATCGGTCAGCATTTTGACATTCACAGCCTAATGCTTGAAGACACGTTAAATGTAGAGCATTTACCTAAGGTTGAATTCTCAGAAAAGCATGTGTTCTTCACTTTAAAGATATTAAGTCTTGATCAGGATAAGATGCTAGAACAAGAACATGCCAGTTTTATTCTGGGCGATGATTATTTAATAAGTCTTAAGGAACAAAGAGGAGAGTTATTAAAACCTATTAGAGAGCGAATAGAAAACAACGTAGGAAAAGTAAGAACAAAGCGGGCCGATTATTTATTTTATTTATTACTAGACACCATTGTTGATAATTATTTCTTATTAATAGAAAAACTTCGAGATGCACTTGAAGATATTGAAGATAGATTAATTGAAAAACCTTCTGGAAATCTAATTCATGAAATTCATCATATAAAAAGACAAATTCTAACTGTACGAAAATATATTTTGTCTTTACGCGAGGCAATTATCAATTTGATAAACGAAGAACCAGATCAGATTTTTGAATCAAATTATAAATATTTACGCGATGTTCAGGATCATGTAAATTTTGTTTTCGAATCAATTGAAACATTTCGTGAAGATCAAAAATCACTGATGGAGCTTAATAATTCAAACCTGAACAATAACATGAATCAGGTAATGAAAACTCTGACTGTTGTTGCGGCAATCTTCATTCCATTGACTTTTATTGCAGGTATATATGGAATGAACTTTCAATATATTCCTGAACTGTCTTTAAAATGGGGATATTTTGGCGTTTGGGGGCTAATGCTGACCATAGCTGTTCTAATGGTTTGGTATATGAAGCGTAAAAAGTGGTTTTAGCTATTAATAAAAAGCGAATTAAAGAAAATTTATTTCTAAGGTAAAAGATCAAAAAACATTAATTGGTATCTTCTAATTTTTGCTTTTGGTCTTCTATGTTCGTTTCGATCTTTATCTTAATACTATTAAGTCGTTCAATCGTTTTTTCGTGTTGTTGAATTTCGGCTTTATCAGAAATTTCTTTTATTTGATCTTTTAAATCGTCAATTTTTTTATTGATTTCTAATATATATTCTTTTTTATCTTCAATAGCTCCTGCTTGTGTGGCTTTATCAAAAATTAAGTCTTCAGGAGTTTTTTCAGGGACTTCGGTTTTAATTTCAATTATATCTTTAGGGATAAAAGTTACATTGTCAATTTTTCTTTGATTCATAAATGATGGCGATACTATTTCAATATTACTTTTATGTAAGCAATTTATAATATTACTATTGAGAGTAGAACTAGTACTAAAGAATTTTCCACTATCTTCTAAAAAACCATGAATTTTATATGAAACTGAAAAATCACCAAGTTCTGTAATATAAACATACGGATCTTTTAATCCAGTGTCAAAAGCCGCTTTTTTTAAGCTCTCAATTATTTTGTTTTGTGAAACGTCGTAACCCAAGGAAACGGTAGTTGAAATTACTGTATTTGATTTTCGAGTTAGTTTAACTGGATTTGATGAGATGAATAAGTTTGGAATAGTAACAAAGTTGCTATCTTCTAACTGAATCTCAGTATGAAAAATATTTTTTCGTGT
>PKTC01000489.1 GCA_002869305.1 Marinilabiliales bacterium | reverse complement strand
CTTCTGCAGCCTTTTTTCGAGCCAGCTCTTCGGCTTCTTTTTTTGCTCTTTCTTCGGCTTCGATTCTCAGTTGTTCAGCAATTCTTTCCTTTTCTATCTTCTCGGCTTCTTGTTTGACTAATTCTTCCTGTCGTCTATTATTGGCTTGTTCTTGCTGCTGAGCAATTAAATTTGCTTTTCTTTCTGCTTCAATCCGCGCTGCTTCTTCAGCAGCTTTCTTTCTTGCTTCTTCTTCAGCCTTTAATTGCGCCTCCAATGCTGCTTTTTTTCTTGCTTCTTCCTCTGCCGCTATCCTAGCTTTTTCTTCAGCAGCTTTTCTTTGTTCTTCGGCTATTCTCTGCTTTTCTAATAATTCAGCCTGTTTCTTAGCTTCTTCTTCTTGTCGCCTCTTTTCAGCTTCTTCTTCTTGTTGCTTTCTTATTCGCTCCTTTTCTGCTGTTTCTTGAATTTTTCTTTGCTCTTCCTCCTTTTTTCTTGCTTCGGCAGCAGCTTTTTGCTCTTCTAATTTACGCAATCGCTCAGCTTCTTCTGCAGCTTTTTGTGCTGCTATTTCAGCTTGCCTCTCCGCAAGAGCTTCCTGGCGTTGATCTTCTATAAATTGGTCATGAGCTTCTTCAAGTTCCCTTTCTGCTTTTTCTATTTTATTTCTTATTTCAGATGAATAATCAACATCGTAATCAAAATCACCTATCTGATTATAAAACTTAATTAATCCAACAGGTTGAGTAAATACCATTGTATTAACACCATCGTATTGGTGAAATAATTCAACAGCAAAGTATATTGGAGTAAAAGATTTGTTTTCGAATCTGTCTGGAACCTGGGTAATTATATTTATTTTCTTTGTTACATGACCTTCTGAAGCAAATTCGAAAATATAATCTTTATTAATTTCTAAATCAATCTTAAATTTACCTGAACGATCAATATCTAATGATTGCACATAATTACCACTTTCATAAAGCTTAATCTCCGCATTCTGAGAGCTTCCTTCGTTTTCTTTAAAAGTAAGCCTTCCTTTTACCTCAAGATAATTTTGAGAATATGTGTTTATTGCACTTATAATAAATACTATAAGTATTAAAACTAATCTTTTATATTTTTGAGACTTCTTCATTCTTGCTATTTAATCATTACATAATGGAACTGTAAAGGTAAACTTTGTTCCCTTTTCTTCTTCACTTTCTACATAAATAGTGCCACCATTTTTTTCAACAAATTCTCTTGAGATAATTAAGCCTAAGCCTGTACCCTGCTCATCTGCCGTGCCCTGAGTCGATATGCTTGAATCTATTTTAAATATTTCCTTAAGATTTTTTTGTGGAATTCCAACTCCTGTGTCTTTAATACTTATTTCAATTAACTTCTCTGTTAAGGATGATTCTACAATGATTTGATCTCCCGACTTTGTATATTTAATAGCATTGGATATTAGATTTCTTAACACCGTTGTTATCATATTTTTATCAACCAAAGCATAGGTTCTTATAGGAACATCAACATTTAATGTTACACCTTTTTTTGCTGCATGTTCTTCAAAAAAGGACTTGTTCTCAATAGCCAATTCAAAAATATCGATCTTTTCAGGATTTACTTCCAATCTACCTGTTTGAGATTTAGCCCATTGAAGCAAATTCTCCAACAGATTATATGCATTATTAGAAAACTTATGTATTTGTCGAATAAATTCCCGGATTTTTTCTTCATCATAAGAACTATATCTATCCATTAATAGTTCAGTTAAACCAATTACAGTATTAAAAGGATTTTTTAGATCATGGGCAATAATGGTGAAAAATTTATCCTTGGTTGCATTAAGTTCTTCTAATTCCTTTTTTTGCTCATCTAATTCGTCTCTTTGACGCTTAATTTTTATACTATTTTGAGTTAATCGCTCTTCAAGAATATTGTTGTTCCTTAATCGCTTAATAAGAGCTTTTAACACTGCTTTTGATACATCAACATGATCTTCAATAATCTTGTGGAAATCTGCCTGATCCAAGCGTAAAAGTTTGGTATCTTCCATTGCAGTTACAGTAGCTGATCTAACTGATGAGTCAATTAAGGAATATTCACCAAAAAATTCTTTATTATTAAACTCTGTGAAAATATGATCACCGTCGTGTACCTTTACTTTTCCCTCTACGATGATATACATTGCATTTAGTTTATCACCCTT
>PKTC01000062.1 GCA_002869305.1 Marinilabiliales bacterium | reverse complement strand
CTCATAAATAAAGGACGCATATTTAATAAATCATACATCTCTTTTACAAGCTTTAAAGCTTTTTCATCAGAGTCTTCTACATCACAAAAAATTACCGCCTTTCCATCATATAGTCCTGATTGTGCTGCCCAGGGACCTGAATTTTCGGTTCCGGCCATGGGGTGAGATGCCACAAAGTTTGATCGTTTGGAATGATATTTAATTCGTTCGCATATATTACCTTTTATAGAGCAGGTATCTGTAACAAATTGATGTTCTATTCTATCCAGAATTCCGGGAAGAATTCGAATGGTTTCATTAGCGGGAATTGCCAATATAATTAATTCAGAAGTGTGAATAGCTTCTTCCAGGTCAGTGGCATGATCTATTAGACCAATGTTTAATGCTGTTTGTAAATGAAGTTTGTTACTGTCAACGCCAATTATGTAGTTAGTAAAACCTCTTTTTCGAAGGTCTATTGCTATTGAACCGCCAATTAAACCTAACCCAATTATACATATTTTCATTTCATCTTTTCATTTAATGGTTTAACACGATTGTATGCTTGATTTAGTTTATCTACATTGGCACACAGTGAAAATCGCACATGATTTTTACCATTGCTACCAAAAACATGCCCGGGAGCAGCAAATATTCTAACTTCAGTTAAAAGATAATCAGAGAACTCCTGGGAGCTTTTGAAGTTTGTTGGAATCTTTGCCCAAACAAATAAACCAGCGGTATCTTTTTTATATTCAGAATGGAAAAGATCAAGTATTTTCCAAATTATTTCCCTTCTTTTTCTATACTCAATATTCAGATTATTATACCAGGATTTGTCAAGTTTTAAAGCTTTGCTAGCAGCTAATTGAACCGGTTTAAACATCCCTGAATCAAAATTACTTTTTACTTTTAGAACATGATTTATATTCTCTGCAGTTCCACAAAGGCTTCCAACACGCCAACCTGCCATGTTATGAGATTTACTCAAAGAATTTAATTCAATGATATCCTTGTAATCGTTCAAGAAGGATAAAATACTTTTTGGGTGATCATTTAATATTAAACTGTAAGGATTATCATTTACTAACAACACATTACGGTATTTGGTCCACGAAACAAGTTTTTTAAAGGTCTTATGGTCGGCAACTTTTCCTGTTGGCATATGTGGATAATTAATCCAAAGTATTTTACATTGATTGTTCCAGAGTTTTTCTAGTTCATTAAAGTTTGGTAGCCAATTATTTTCTTCTGTTAAATTGTAATATTGTATATCCAGATTTAATAGTTTAGATACTGAAGTATAAGCCGGATAACAAGGATTAGGAATTAAAACTCGATCACCAGGATTACAAAACGCTGTTGTGATATGCATGATGCCTTCTTTTGATCCAAATAATGGCAAGATTTCATTCTTTGGATTTAAATTAACCTTAAAAATATTTTGGTACCATCCGCTAAATGCTTCACGCAGTTCGTCTATACCCCGATAAGGTTGATAAGAATTTATTCCTTTTTCTTGTGAAGTCTTATTTAACTCCTTAATTACATCGGAATGTGATGGAAGGTCAGGACTTCCAATTCCCAGGTTAATAATATCATGCCCATTACGTTGTAAATCTCTTACTTCAGAAAGCTTCTTTGAAAAGTAATATTCTGATACCTGACTAATTCTGGTTGATGGTTTCATATTGAGAATTATGAATTTGATTAAAGGATTGGATTCCTGAATTGTATTCTCCCAGGATTTTTATTTCATCGGATAATGGTTTTAAAGCCTGAATCATTTGCTGATATGATTGGTTCGTTTCAAATTGTACATCCATATAAAAAAGATAATGCCAGGGTTCTCCAAGTATGGGCAACGATTCTATCTTTGTAAGATTTATATTAAAAAAAGCAATGATATTTAGTATTAGGGCTAAACTTCCTTTTTTATGAGGCAAAGTCACTGCTAAAGATGCCTTATCAAAATCCATTAAATGACTATTTTGCCTTTCAAGAATTAAAAAACGAGTATAATTCTTTTTATTCGTTTCAATGTTTTCTGCAATAATCTCTAAACCATAGTACTCAGCAGCTATTTTACTGCCGATTGCTGCAGCATCGTATATTTTATGTTTTGCAATTTGTTGTATACTTAACGCTGTATCCTTAGATTCAAAAAGCCTTACATTGTGAAGTTTACCTAAGAAATCCCTGCACTGGTCAATTGCCATTGGATGAGAAGTTACCTGAATAATATCTTCTAGTTTGGTTCCAGGTTGTGCAATTAAATTCTGGGTAATTGGAAGATATACTTCTCCCGTTATTTTTAATCCAGATTGTTGTATCAAATTCAGGTTAGGATGAATCGTACCAGATATGGTATTTTCAATGGCCATAATGCCATAATCAGAGGTTTGATTTTGGACTGAATTAATAACATCTTCAAATGTTAAATTTGGAATAATTTCAATTTCCGATTTGAAATAATTTTGTGCAGCTTCTTCGTGAAATGCACCTTTAATACCTTGAATACTTACTTTCTTCATTTTTTTTAAATAAAAAAGCGTCACGGATTTTCCCGGGACGCTTGGTTAATAATTTAAGTTTCTGTTTTAATTAACACATAGAAATCCCGGGTTACCATTGTAATAATAGTACCAGAAATAGAAAGAATAATAGTTAGATCTTATGTTTATTAATTTCATAGTTAATTTTTTAAATAAAAAAA
Source organism: Marinilabiliales bacterium (assembly GCA_002869305.1). Lineage (GTDB taxonomy): Bacteria > Bacteroidota > Bacteroidia > Bacteroidales > UBA12077 > UBA12077. Next base: position 10,541 of record PKTC01000062.1, on the reverse strand, counting down.
AGGCCCTGATTTTACAGGACCCTTTAATTTTTATTTTATGCTAAACTACATAGAGATCCTGCTTTTATTTTCCAAAATAAAAGTAAAAATAGAATCCAAAATATGTAGTTGATTGATTGTTCATTTTTAACACTTTGTCTGACAAATATAGAAAAACTTTTTTAAAGTAAAATTATTTTGCAACATAAGTGCTAAAAGTTTGTTTTAGAGATTCTAAAAAAGTGAATTGGCATTTTAGTATATTTGGAAAAAATAAAGAACAATACATGCAGGAAATTTAATCAGTTGAGATCAGATATTTAAAGATTTCTGATTATCAAGAATTGAAGTCTTAGATGCAAGAAGCATATGCAAATTGGCCCGGAGCCTACTGGAAAGAATCACATTTACAAAAGCTCTTAGATGTCTTCCCTGAAGGTCAAATTGCTGTTGTGGTAAATGATGTCGTAGTTGGGAGTGCTCTTTCTCTAATTTTAAAGTATGATCATTTTGGAGATGAACATACCTATAAAGAGATTACAGGGAATTATACTTTCAATACCCATACACCAAAAGGTGATGTTTTGTATGGAATTGATGTTTTTATTAAACCCGAATTTAGAGGATTAAGGCTGGCTCGAAGATTGTATGATGCTCGAAAAGAATTATGTGAGAAGTTAAATTTAAAAGCAATAGTTTTTGGAGGACGTATTCCCTTTTATCATAAATTCAGTAAGGAAATAACACCCAAAGAGTATATACAAAAAGTGAAGTTAAAAGAAATTTATGATCCAACTTTAACTTTTCAATTAGCAAACGATTTTCATGCAAAAAAAATCCTGACAGACTATATGCCAGGTGATAAAGAATCTAAAGATTTTGCAGTTTTATTAGAATGGGATAATATCTATTATACAAAAAAAACGGTTAAGCTAACTTCTCAAAAATCGGTTGTTCGATTAGGGCTTATTCAATGGCAAATGCGTGCCTATAAAACCGTAGATGAGCTTTTCGAACAAGTTGAGTTTTTTGTTGATGCAGTATCGGGCTATAAAAGTGATTTTGCTCTTTTTCCTGAGTTTTTTAATGCTCCTTTAATGGCAAGTTACAATCATTTATCGGTACCTGAAGCCATTCGCCAACTTGCTACATATACTGATGAAATGCTTGAGCGATTCTTAAAACTTGCTATTAGTTATAATGTAAACATAATCACGGGAAGTATGCCTTATTTGGTGGATGATACTTTATACAATATTGGTTATTTAGTTCGCAGAAATGGAACGTATGAGCAATATGAAAAAATACATATTACTCCGGATGAAGCTAACTCTTGGGGTGTTAAAGGAGGTAAAAAGATTGAGGTCTTTGAAACGGATTGTGGACCGGTTGGTGTGGTGATTTGCTATGATGTTGAATTTCCTGAACTTTCGAGGCTTTTAGCACAAGATGGAATGAAAATTTTGTTTGTTCCTTTTTTAACGGATACGCAGAATGGATATTCAAGAGTTCGTAATTGTGCTCAGGCTAGAGCAATTGAAAACGAATGCTACGTTGCTATAGCTGGAGCTGTTGGAAATTTACCTAAAGTGCATAATATGGATATACAGTATGCACAGTCGGTTGTTTTTACTCCTTGTGATTTCTCTTTTCCAACCAATGGAATTAAAGCTGAAGCTACACCAAATACCGAAATGATTTTAGTAGTAGATGTAGACTTGGATTTAATAGCTGAATTAAACCGATATGGTAGTGTTAAAAATATGCGTGATCGAAGAACAGATTTGTACGATTTAAAATTAAAAACGAATAAGGAGCCATCTTAAATTAACTAATATGTCAGGAATTCTTCTCTTTTCAATCATTACAATTAACCTAGCGCTTTTGTTTTATTCGATAGGTGTATGGTCTGAGCGTTTTTCAAAGTACCTTAAAAAATGGCATGTAGTTACATTTTGGATTGGTTTTACATTTGATGTGTGTGGTACAGCTGCCATGCACTTTATTTCGGATAATCCTTTTGATTTAACAGATATGCATACCTTAACAGGGCAAATTGCACTTTGGTTAATGCTTGCACACGCTACTTGGGCAACGATTGTTGTAAAAAAGGATCATACAGAATTACGAAAGAGTTTTCATCGTTATAGTATTTTTGTTTGGTTAATATGGTTGATTCCTTATATAGGTGGAGCCATGCTGGGATTTGGAGGATAATTAAAATCAATAAAATATGGAAACAGCCTCTTAAAAGGCTGTTTTTTGTATTTATTTATTTATTTATTTATTTATTTATTTATTTATTTATGTCTTGACTCTAAAATATTAATTACATCTTTTATTCCAAGCTCTTTTTCAGAAAGCAATACAAGTAAGTGATAAACTACATCAGCAGCTTCGTTAATAAATAGATCATTGTTGTTATCTTTCGATTCAATGATTAACTCAACAGCTTCTTCACCAAATTTTTGAGCAATTTTATTGATGCCTTTTCTAAAAAGTTTTGTTGTATAAGAATCTTCTGGTTTTTCAATTTTTCGTTGATCAATAACTTTTTGCAGATAGACTAAATTAAACGGTTCAACTTTTAGGTTAAAACAAGTTTTATTGCCACTGTGGCAGACCGGACCGGTAGGTATTGCCATAATAAGTAAGGTATCGTTATCACAATCAATATTTATACTTTTAACTTTTAAAATGTTTCCACTTGTTTCTCCTTTAGTCCAAAGGCGTTGTTTGCTTCTACTATAAAATGTAACAATATTTTCTTCAACTGTTTTGTTGTAAGCTTCTTCATTCATAAAACCAAGCATGAGAATTTCTTGTGTATTGTAATCTTGTATTATAGCGGGGATTAGTCCGTTTAGTTTATTAAAATTTAATTTCATGTTTTAATATTTTTAATTTGAGCTTGCAGCTTGTGGCATGAGACTTAAAGCTCCATGCTTTAAGTTACAAGCTTTTAAGTTCTTACTGGAATTCCGTTTTTAAATAATTCATTTTTTAAATGTCTGATTTCAATTTCTTTATAATGAAAGACACTTGCAGCCAAGGCGGCTTCTACATTTGAATATGAGAAAACATTCTCAAAGTCTTTTATAGTTCCAGCTCCGCCTGATGCAATTACAGGTATATTCAAATTATTTGTCAGTTTTCTTAGGGCATCTACTGCAAATCCGTTTTTTGTTCCATCATGGTTCATTGATGTAAATAGAATTTCCCCACAACCTAAGCTTTCTGCTTGTTTTGCCCAACTAAATAGTTCTAATTCAGTTTTAATTCTGCCACCATTTTTATAAACTACCCAATCATTGTTTTCAAATCTAGCATCAATAGCTAATACTATAAACTGATTACCAAATATCTGAGCTATTTCAGAGATCAATCCCGGATTGTTCACTGCTGATGAATTGATAGATATTTTATCAGCACCAGCTTAAAGAATAACTTCCGCATCTTCCATACGAGAAATACCTCCACCAACAGTAAATGGAATGTTAATTTCTTTTGCAATGTTTTTAACCAATTCTACCAGGGTTTTACGCTTTTCATGTGTTGCTGTAATATCCAGAAATACCAATTCATCAGCTCCGTTATCAGAATAATATTTTCCTAATTTAACCGGGTCGCCAACGTTTTTTAAACTTTCAAATTCGATTCCTTTTACGGTTTGTCCATCTTTAATATCCAAACATGGAATAATTCTTTTTGCTAACATTTTTGTATCGTTAAATTTTCAATGGGAATAAGATCTTCGTAAAATGCTTTACCAACAATAACTGCATCGATACCATTTTTTTCTAAATTGTAAATGTCCTTTTTAGAACTCACGCCGCCGCTGGCAATAATGTAATTACTTTTAAAATTATCTTTTAGAGATTTATAAAATTTAGTATTTACTCCTGAAAGCATTCCATCTCTGGATATATCAGTACACATAAATTTGTTAACACCAAGCTCAGAATAGACCGATATAAGATCAAATATCTGAATATCGGTTTCTTTCAACCAAGCATTAATATATACTTTTTGATTAAATACATCAGAGGCAACAATAAATTTTTCTGCACCAAATTTTTGGATAAAACTTTTACATGTTTTAGGTTCTTTAATAGCCAAACTTCCTATTCCAATAAACCTTGTGCCATAGTTTAGAGCTGTTTTTATTTGCTTTTCAGTTCTAATTCCTCCACTATAGTCAACAATCAAATTGGTAGTTGTACAGATTTCTTTTAAAACTCTTAGATTCTCGGGTTTACCTGATTTTGCACCATCTAAATCGACTAGGTGTAATCTTTTAAAGCCTTGATTTTCGAAGGCCCTAGCTATTAATGCTGGTTGATTTGAGTAAACCGTTTTTTGATTGTATTTTCCTTGCGACAGTCGAACACACTGACCATCGATAATGTCTATAGCCGGTATTATTTCTATCATAATTCTATAAAGTTTTTAAGTATTAATTCTCCAATTTTCCCACTTCTTTCAGGATGAAATTGCGTTGCATAAAAGTTATCTTTTTGCATTGCTGCAGTAAATGGTTTTATATAATTAGTATTGGCAATGCTATATTGACTTGCATTTGCAAAATAGCTATGTACAAAATATACATATGAGTTTTCAGGTATATTCTTAAACAATTCTCCTTTTAAATTATCGATCTGACTCCAACCTACATGTGGTACTTTTTCTTTTGCAGGAAATCTTTCGATTAGTTCATCGAATATTCCAATGCAAGGTGTATTTCCTTCCATTGAGTAATTACACATTAATTGCATGCCGAGGCAGATACCTAAAACAGGTTGTTCTAGAGCAGGTAGAAGCTGGTTTAGTTTTTTTATTCGCAAGTAATTCATCGTAGTTGAAGCTTCGCCAACACCTGGAAAGATTACTTTATCCGCTTTTCTAATTAATACCGGATTATCCGTTATTTCAGGATTATATCCAAGTCGTTGCAGGGCGAGAGCTACGCTTGTTATATTACCTGCATTGTATTTAATGATCGCTATTATCATATTTTTTTATGTTCATGCTTCGACAGGCTCAGCATGACAAAGAATGTCATATTGAACGTGTCAAAATATCATCTTTTGTTATAAAACCCCTTTCGTTGATGGTATTTGCATTAAATTTGATCCTTGATTTATTGCCATTTTAATTGCTTTCGCAAGGGCTTTAAAGATTCCTTCTATTTTGTGATGTTCATTTATTCCTTCTGCTTTTATATTCAGATTGCATTGTGCTGCATCGGAAAAGGATTTAAAAAAGTGATAAAACATTTCGGTTGGCATTTCACCAACTTTCTCGCGTTTAAAAACAGCGTCCCAAACTAACCATTGTCGTCCACCAAAATCGATTGCCACTTGAGCTAAACAGTCATCCATTGGTAAAACAAAACCGTATCTCTCAATACCTTTTTTATTACCCAAAGCGTTTTTTAGACACACACCTAAAGCCAATGCTGTATCTTCAATGGTGTGATGCTCATCAATATCTAAATCGCCATTAACTTTTATTCTTAAATCTATCCCGGAGTGTCTGGCTAATTGTTCTAACATGTGATCAAAGAATTTTACTCCAGTTGAAATTTTTGAGCTTCCGTTTCCATCCAATGATAAGCTAATATTAACATCCGTTTCATTTGTTTTTCTATTATACTCGGACTATCTGTAATTAGATCTAATAAGTTCGACAATTTCTTTCCAACTGCTACAAACTTTGAATTCATTCGTGTCAAGACGCATATTGCCAAGTAAAACCCCTTTAATATTCATATTCTTGGCAAGTTGCAAGTCGCTCAAACGATCTCCAATTACAAACGATTTTTCATAGTCAAGTAATTCGTTCAAGTACTTTTTTACCAAACCAATCTTTGGTTTTCTATTGGGCGATTTTTCTTCTGGGAATGTTCTATCAATCAAAACTTCCTCGAATTTAATATCTTCACCATGGAGTGTTTTAATCAGTTTATCCTGCACAATATCAAATGTTTCCTGTGGATATTTTTCAGTGCCTAATCCATCCTGATTTGTAACCATAATCAATTTATAATCAAATTGATTGACTAATACTTTTAATGCACTGAATACTCCTGGCACAAATTCGAGTTTTTCTAAACTATCGATTTGTTCATCCTCAGGCTCTTTTATAATAGTGCCATCGCGGTCAAGAAATAATATCTTTCTCATAGTTTTTTAGTGTTAGTTTTTCAAGTTCTCTTAAACTTCGAATTAGCATGGAATTTTCATTGGATGTTCCCACTGTTATCCGCAAACAGCAGCTACAATTAGGTTCGTTTGATCTGTCTCGGACAATTATGTTCTTCTTATTAAGAAAATAAAAAACTTCTTTATAGTTTATAAATTCAACCAATAAAAAATTAGCATCAGATGGCCAGATTTTAAGAACTAAACCCAATTGCTGTAATTCATTTATTAGTACTTCCTTTTGCCTTAAAATGGCCTGTTTCGATAAGTTTATATTGCTTGTTTTAAGAGCTTTTAGTGCAGCTTTTTGATTAAGTAGACTTATGTTGTAAGGGGATTTAATTTTATTTAAGATATGAATTATTTCAGCATCTGCAAACCCCATTCCTACGCGTATTCCTGCCATTGCTCTGGCTTTAGAGAATGTTTGAAGAATAACTAAGTTAGGAAAGTTCAAAAGCTCATCTAAAAAAGATTTTTCTTCTGAGAATTCAATATATGCTTCGTCTATAACAAAAACTCCATTAAAATTCTGCAAAATTGTAATGATATCTTTTTTGTTAAAGCTATTTCCAGTTGGATTATTTGGAGAGCAAACGATCATCATTTTGATATCATGAAGACAATCAAAAATCTTATTAATATCTAATTGAAAATTACTATTTAGCTCAATTTTCTTTAAATCAACATTATTTATCGCTGCACATACCTCATACATGCCATAAGTTGGAACATTGATTAAAATAGAATCCCTTTGTGGTTCGCAGAAAGCTCTGATCAATAAATCAATAATTTCATCGCTACCATTTCCTAGAAAAATGTTGTCAACAGCAATCCCTTTTTGTTTTCCAATTTCAGTTTTTAATTCTCTCTGCAAAGGATCCGGATACCTGTTGTATCCAGAAGGAAACGGATTTTCGTTGGCATCTAAAAAAATCGAATTATCATTCTTCAGTTCTTCACGTGCTGACTGGTAAGGTTTTAATTTTTTAATATTATCCCTTACCAGATTATTTATGTTAAAATCAATTTTAGCTTTCATTTTGTAAAAATTTTAATCGAACACTTACAGCGTTTTTGTGTGCTTGCAATTGTTCTGCATCAGCCATAGTTTCAACAAACGGTCCGATAATTTTAACTCCTTTACTTGTAGCCTCCTGGAAAGTTATTTTCTTGTAATAAGCATCCATGTTTAAACCACTATAGCTTCTTGCAAAACCATTGGTTGGTAAGGTATGATTGGCGCCAGAGGCATAATCACCTAAGCTTTCAGGAGTGTAGTTTCCAAGAAAAACAGAACCTGCTTGTGTAATTTTTTCTGATAACTCAGAATAATTAGCTGTTGAAATAATTAAGTGTTCAGGTGCATATCGATTTGAAATATCAATCATTTCCTGCTCGCTTTTCACTAAAATTATTGTACCATTTTTTAATGATTCTTGAGCGATTTTCTTTCTTGGTAATGCTTTGAGTTGATTTTCAACACAAATTAAAGTTTGATTGGCAATTAATTTGCTTGTTGTTACAAGAATCACTTGACTGTCAGATCCATGCTCAGCTTGTGACAATAAATCTGCAGCAATAAATTCAGGATTAGCCGAATCATCTGCTAGAATAAGCACTTCTGAAGGTCCAGCTGGCATATCTATAGCAACTCCATGCGATGACACCAATTGTTTGGCAATGGTTACAAATTGGTTGCCTGGTCCAAAAATTTTATCAACTTTTGGAATGGTTTCTGTTCCATAAGCCATTGCTGCTATTGCCTGAGCGCCTCCACAAGCAAAAATTTTGCTAACGCCTGAAATTTTTGCTGCATATAAAATGGCTGGATTTATTTCTCCATTTTTATCAGGTGGAGTGCATAGAATTACATGCTTGTTTCCTGCAATTTGCGACGGAATTGCCAACATTAAGACCGTTGAAAATAGGGGAGCCGTTCCTCCAGGAATATACAATCCTAGTTTTTCAACAGGAATAGCCTTTTGCCAGCACCTTACACCAGTTATCGTTTCAATTTCAATATCACCTGGAATTTGTGCTTTGTGGAAATTAGCAATATTTAAGGCTGCAATCTTTATTGCATTTTTAAGCTCTGTATCTATCTGTCTTTCTGAATTATCAATTAATGAAGCGGGAATATTTATTTTACTAATTGTTGCTTTATCAAATTTCTTAGTTAAACTTAGTATGGCCTTATCTCCTTGTTTTATTACCTGATTAATAATTCGTTTAACTGATTTTTCAAGTTTTGATAGATCAAACTCAGGTCGTTTTAATGCTAGTTTTAGTTCCGTTTGGTTCGGATATTCTATTATTTTCATTTTCTTTATTTTTTACAGAATCATTTTTTCTATGGGGATAACTAAAATTCCTTCGGCTCCTTTAGCTTTGAGCTGATCAATTACTTCCCAAAATCGATCTTCGTTAACAACAGAGTGCAACGAACACCAATTATCATCAACTAAGGGCATTATTGTTGGACTTTTCATTCCTGGTAAAATCTCAATTATATCTTTCAGTTTATTATTCGGGGCATTCAGTAAAATGTATTTGTTAGATTTTGCTTTTTGTACCGAGTTAATTCTAAAAATAAATTGGTTTAATATGTTTAGTTTTTTGGAACTCAGGTTTTTTCGCCCAATGATAACTGCTTCCGAATCCATAACTGTTTCAACTTCCTTTAGCCCGTTGCTAATAAGTGTGCTTCCAGAACTAACAATATCAAATATGGCATCGGCTAAGCCAATGCTTGGTGATATTTCAACAGAACCACTTATTTGATGTATTTCAGCTTCAATTTTGTTTTTATCAAGAAAGGATTTTAATATGAAAGGGTAGGATGTTGCTATTTTTTTGTTTTGGAAATATTCAAGGGATTCGTATTTTTCTGATTTTGGAATTGCTAGTGATAACCTGCATTTTGCAAAACCTAGTTCTTTATACGTTTTTAGCTTGAAATTTTTTTCCAAATATTCGTTTTTGCCAACTATTCCTATATCTGCAACTCCATCATTTATGCATTGGGGAATATCATCATCGCGCAAATAAAGGATTTCAATAAGAAAATTTGAAGAAACTGAAATTAGTTTTCTATTTCCATTGGTGAGTTTAATATTACATTCTTTTATTAGTTGTAGTGATTTTTCGCTAAGCCTACCTGATTTTTGTACCGCAATTTTTAGTTTTTCCATAATGATTTTTAGTTATTAAATAAAAAAGGTCTGCAGAGAACTGCAGACCTTTTAATTTCGTGTATTGAATCTTATAACAAGTCATAGTATCTTCTGTCGGGTGTGATTTACACTCGAATGATGATGGATATGATGATTTTTCTGATTCATGGTTTTTATTATAATAATTTTAAATGAAAAAGGGCCTGCAAAAATTGCAAGCCCTTTATTGATTAAATATTTTTAGGAATCTACAAAAATTTGCACATGGAGATCTCTCCAACACGATGATGGAGATGATGAACTGTTTGTGTAAGTTGTAAATTCATTTTTGTTTTGTTTTGATTGTGCAATTATAAGCACAAGATTTATAAAAACAAAATTAAAATCGTAATAAATTAAACATGGAATTGCTTAAAAAGTTCAGGAATATTTAATAAATATGCTGAAAATACAATAATAACTATTATTAAAACCCAACGAACAAAATTGCTTCCCCAACTGATTGCCATTTTGGAACCAACATATCCTCCAAATACATTCCCTATAGCTGCAATTAATCCAATTCCATAATGTACCTGATCATTCATCATAAAAACTGCTAATGCAAATGGGCTGTATAAAAGAACTGTCATTACTTTTATAGCATTTGCTTTAACTAAATCGTATCCTGCATTTAAGACCAGAACTGAAAGCATAAATATTCCAACCCCAATGTGAATGAATCCTCCATATATACCTATCATGAAGAAAAGAAGCAACTGTATTATGCTTGGTTTACTTTGGATTTTATTAACCTGATCCTTAAGCCAACGCTCCGGTTTGTAAAAAATGAAAACAAGCATAATTAAAAGAATTCCAGCCAAAATTTTTTCAAATACAGCTTCATTAATTTCAACAGCAATCTGCGCTCCTACAATTGAGCCAATAACGACAGGTAAAGCAAGTTTAAATCCCTTTTTCCAGTCTAGAACATTATGTTTTCTGAAATTTAATGTAGAAGTTAAAGTTTGCATAATAACTCCTAAACGGATCGTTCCATTCGCAAAATTCACAGGTAATCCTAACATCATAAAGAGGGAATAGGTTATAACAGTTCCGCTACCTGCTATAGTGTTAATGATACCAACTAAAAAACCAGCAAAAATAAGCAGAGCGATTATTCCTGGAGAATAAATATCAGCAT
>PKTC01000003.1 GCA_002869305.1 Marinilabiliales bacterium | reverse complement strand
ACTTTGAGCATAAATGAAAATTAATTGTATAGTAATTGACGATGAACTTCCTGCTATTTAACAAATGGAGGAGTATATCTCAAGAATACCATTTCTAACCTTAATAGCAAGCTTTGATAACGCTATTGAACCAATCAATTTTCTTAAATCTAACCAGGTTGATTTAATGTTTTTAGATATTGAGATGGAAGGGTTTAATGGTCTGCAATTAATTAAGACTTTGCAATATAAACCTAAAATTATTTTAACAACAGCATACGACCAATATGCCATTGAGGCATTTGATTTAAACGTTTCGGACTACTTATTAAAACCCATTTCGTTTGAAAGGTTTATAAAATCTATAGACAAAATATTTGACCATTTTGTGAGCTCAAAAAGTATTGAAGCAAATGAACCAATATATAAACGTGATTACTTTTTTGTAAAAACAGAATTTAGAATGCAACGGGTTGATTTTGATGATATTTTGTTTATTGAGGGAATGAATGAGTATTTGAGAATAAATACCAGGGATGAAAAAATTATGACTCTTCAAAATTTTAAATCAATGGAGCAAGATTTACCTAACAATAATTTCATCAGGGTTCATAAATCCTACATGGTTGCAATTAATAAAATTGAAAGTATCGAGAAAAGCAGAATAAAAATTGGAGATAAACTTATTCCAATAAGCAATACCTATAAAGATTCTTTTTACTTAATGTTAAATAAGAGATAATTATTTAGCTAAACCTTCTATTATACTGATTATTTGAATTAATTTACTGATTGATTTTGTAAATCAAGATTAACCTGATTTACTTCGAATTAAACTTAAAACGGAATTTTATATCTAATTCATATAAAAGATTATACTGAACTGATATGTTATATAATTTTCTAAAAACAGCATTGCGCAATATTCTTAACCAAAGAGTATATGGCTTTATAAATATAGTTGGATTAATTATCGGATTATCGGGATTTGTGTTGATTACAATTTATGTGAAACATGAATTAAGCTACGATAACTTTTTTACCAACTCTGATAGATTGTATAGGGTTGGATTAAACTACGACATAGATGGCGTTCAGTTTTATTCGTGTTTAGATCCAGTGCCATTGGCCAATGGATTAAAGCAAGATTTTTCTGAAATTGAAGCTGTAACCAGATTATACAATAAATTTTACTCAGGTGGTTATACTTTTGTACAATATGAAGACAGAATGTTTAAGGAAGAAAATCTTTTTTGGGCTGATTCTACAGTATTTCAGGTGTTAGGAATAAAGCTAATCGAAGGAAGTCCTTACGAGGCTTTAAAAAACACTAATTCTGTTGTTATTACACCTCGAACTGCAAATAAATATTTTGGAGATGAAAATCCAATGGGAAAAATGTTAAAGTTCGACGATGGATTTGTTTATCAAGTGACTGGAATTGTTGAGCCTTTTCCGGTCAATTCACATTTGCACTTCGACTTTTTAGCTTCTATCCATACCAACCAAAGATTAATGAGGCATCCAGACTGGATAGATGTTAAGAATTATGTATATATTTTATTGAAGGAAGGTGTAGGGATTGAACATATTGAAAATCAAATGGATGAATTCCAAAAAAAACATCTTGAACCTGAAATTAAATACATTACAAAACTTAACTATAAGGAATTTAAAGAAAAAGGAAACAGCTTTGATTTTATGTTTGAATCCGTGAAGGATATTCATCTAAAAACAGTTTTTGAGGGTAATGCCGAACCTCAATCCAATTTAAAAATTATAATTATTTTTTCAATTATAGGAATTGTAATACTGTTTGTTGCCTGTATCAATTTTATAAACTTAACTACTGCTGTAGCTACAAATAGAGCTAAAGAAGTAGGTGTTAGAAAAGTTATTGGATCGAATAAGAAATTAATTATTCTGCAGTTCCTGGTAGAATCTGTTCTTGTAACCACAATTGCAGTGATTATAACTCTATTGTTGGTTCAGCTTACACTTCCTGCATTTAACAAGCTATTAAACTTACAATTATCATTTTCGATATTCCAAAACTGGTATTACATATTACTGGTTCTAATGCTCATATTGCTGGTGAGTATATTTGCAGGCTTCTATCCATCTATAATTTTGGCATCTTTCCGACCGGTAGATGTTATCAAAGGTAAATTCACTTCTGGAAAAGGAGGAAGATTTACTCGATCTGTATT